>NZ_JBSMDE010000103.1:0-54042 GCF_056497305.1 Caldithrix sp.
TAAAATTTGTTGACATGTAAGGCGAAGACTCAGCAAAGCGGCACAATTCGCTCCCCCTTCCCTTTATTAAAAAAGGGAAGGGGGCCGGGGGGTTAGGATCTTTAACATAAAAATTTTCGCATCCCGCCTTGGCGGGACTAGATCTTTTAAAGGAAGTATTCTAAACATCCGGCCCCGCCACACAGATTTGCAAAACAAAGATGACTTCAATAAATTTGAGCCGACTTCTTAATACCTGGAGAGAAGATGAGACAAACGAGACTGAGTTTATTGATCGTGTTCATGGCGGCGTTGATGCACTTTTCCTGTAAGACAAGGACTAACAAACAGCAAGAGCAATGGGCGTTAAACTGGCAGAAATACGTTAGTGAAAAGGATTCTCTGTTCAAAAACGCCGAATGGTCGCCTTTGCCTGTAGAAGACCGACTCCATTTCGAAGGTTTGAACTATTTTGACTACAATCCATCGTGGCGTTTTGAGCTGGCACTTTATCCCTATCCTTCGCCTCAAAAAATGATGATCAAAGGGTCTAAACCAGGGGATGAACGGCCGGCCCTGCGCTTTGGCTATTTTCAATTTGCTTACCATGGCGTTCCGATCAAGCTGGATGTCATTAAGATTTTGCCGGAAGAACCGGAGGGAGAGGACCATCTCTTTCTGGGTTTCTGGGATAAAACTTCCGGCAAGGAGACCTATGCCGGTGGCCGTTACCTTGATCTAAAAAAGAATGACAAGGGGACGTACATCGTCGATTTCAATTACGCATACAATCCGTATTGCGCTTACAGCGATCGTTACAGTTGCGCAATACCTCCTTTTTCCAATCAGATACCGGTGGCTGTCAATGCCGGAGAAAAGAACTACAAGCTACACCATTAAATAAGGAAACAGAATATGAAAAAATATTTAGACGTTGCTTTGCAGGCCGTTGAACAGGCGGCTCAGGTTTGTCGCGCTGTGCAGGCTCAGTTAGTGGCTGAAGACACATTGACCAAAAAAGACCGCAGTCCGGTGACTGTAGCCGATTTTGCCTCACAGGCATTTATTTGTAAAACCTTAACAGATCATTTTCCGGAAATTGAAATCGTTGGTGAAGAAGACGCGCAAAGTTTGCGCCAGGAAGACAATCGGGAAATCGTCAATAAAATTCAACAATTTTTACCCGGCTGGACTTTGGCCGAGATAATGGACAGCATCGATCTGGGCAACGGTCAACCAGATGGATTATTCTGGACTCTGGATCCCATCGACGGTACCAAAGGCTTTTTAAGACAGGATCAATACGCTATTGCTCTGGCTTTGTTAAGAGACGGCGAACCAGTATTGGGCGTTTTGGGGTGTCCCAACCTTCCTTTTGCAGAGAATGGGGAGCTGCAGGGCACGCTGATGTGGGCCGTCAAAGGTCAGGGGAGTTTTACGCGTCCACTGGCAGGAGGCCATTCCAGACCGGTCCATGTGTCTGGTCATGAGCCTCATGAAATCGTGCGAATTTTAGAAAGCGTAGAGGCCGCTCACAGCGATCATTCCTTGCAGAGCCAATTGATGGCCCATTTTGGCCAAAGAGCGCAATCGGTTCGTTTTGACAGCCAGGTGAAATATGCCGTGCTGGCCAGCGGGCAGGCCGAGGTTTACTTACGTTTACCCAATCCTGCCAGCCCGGGCTACCGTGAAAAAATCTGGGATCATGCCGCCGGCGCCATTATTGTTCAGGAAGCCGGAGGCCGGGTTACCGATATGTTCGGCAAACCTCTGGAATTTAATCATGGTAAACGATTGGAAGCCAATAGGGGACTGGTGGTGACCAACGGCAAATTGCACCAAAAAATTATTGAATTGCTCAATCGGGGATGACCATGATCCAGGTTGCTAAAGAAGCTGCCCTTCAGGCTGGTCAGATTTTGATGGAGCATTTTCGTAAAATTCCCGCGCATCAAATCAGGCGCAAATTAAAAAATGATTTTCTCTCCTTTGTGGATGAACAGGCAGAACAAACCATTTTAAATGTGATTCGCCGGACTTATCCGGAGCACGCTTTTTTAGCCGAAGAAAGAGGCGCTTCGCTTGCTCAGAACGATTACCTGTGGATTATCGATCCCTTAGACGGCACAACGAACTTTCTACAGGGCATTCCCATATTTGCCGTTTCGATTGGTCTTTTGCACAAAGGGACGCCCCAACTCGGCGTCATCTATGATCCGGTTCACCGTGAAATGTTCTGGGCCGAACGGGGAAAGGGCGCCTTTTTAAATGATGATCCCATTCAGGTCAGTAAGAAAGCCTCGCTGGAAGAGAGTTTTATTGCCACCGGTTTCCCCTTTAAAGCCAAACATTTCTTAGCGCAATATCTGAAAGCCTTTGAAGGGTTGTTCAAAGAGTGCATCGGTCAGCGACGGATGGGAGCCGCAGCCATTGATCTGGCCTACGTGGCTGCCGGACGGTTTGACGGCTTCTGGGAATTGGGGCTAAGCCCCTGGGACCAGGCCGCAGGCTGGATCCTCATTCAGGAAGCGGGGGGCAGGGTAACCGACTTCTGGGGCAATCCCGATTTTTTGTACAAACACTACACTCTGGCCAGCAATGGACTGATTCACGAACAAATGATCAGTAAAATCAAAGAACATTTTCAGGAATTTAAAGAAGTGTACACTTAAAAATAGGAGAATCAAATTGGATTCTACCACAATCGTTCGTACCAAAGGTGAACGGGGCGCCATGAGCATTATGGCCTGCGCATCCGGTCAGGCCTTTGCCCAGCGTATTATTCACCATTTAAATGAAATTATTCAGCATGAAATCCATAGCTTACCCTTGCGCTTGATTAAATCCGAAGAGATTACCTTTTCCAATGGCGAAATAAAAACCGTTTTACACGAAAATATTCGCGGCGACGACCACTACATCGTTCAATGCATCGACGATCCGCTGAGCGGCAAGACAATTAATGACAATCTGATGGCCCTTCTTACAGCCATCAATGCCGCCTTTCAATCCGATGCCGATTCCATCACAGCCGTGATTCCTCAATTTCCTTACTCTCGACAGGAACGCAAAAAAACGCGCGAGTGCATTACGGCCAAGCAGATTGCTCAATTCATCGAGGTCTCCGGCGCCAATCGCGTCATCACGCTCGATGTGCATGCCGAAGCCATTATGGGCTTTTTCACTACAGCCAAATTGGAAAATTTACACGCTTCCAACTTCATTATTAAACATTTCAAGCAAAAGTATCAGGTACAAAATCTGGTCATTACCGCAGCCGATGTGGGCGGCGCTGAGCGAGCCCGTTACTATTCCAAAATGTTGCATGCCGACCTGGCTATTGTGGACAAGGCCCGCGATTATTCCCAGAAGAGTAAAATCAAAAGCATGCGTCTGGTAGGTGAGGTTAAAGGAAAAAACGTCCTGATTCCGGATGATATGATCAGCACCGGGGGGACAATCATCAATGCAGCCAGACTTTTAAAGGAAAAGGGCGCTAAGGATATCTATGTGGCCTGTAGTCTGCCCTTTTTTAATGGCGATGCCGTAGAAATATTGAGTAGGGCCTATGAAGAGGGGGTTATTTCGGGGGTTATTGGTACAGATGCCGTTTTTCACGGCTCTGATTTTGTAAAAAACACCCCCTGGTACGATGAGGTGTCCATCGCACCGTTGTTTGCAGAGGTGATTTACAATATTAATCAAAAACGTTCGGTTTCGGAGTTGTTAAAGTAAATGGGCCGCGACTAACTTTAGGCGGAGTCTGGTGTGTTTGGGAATTTCATTGTCAGCCAAATTGCGGGGGGCTTTTGACAGACAGAACGCAGATTAAGGTTGTTGCCGCAGTGATCGTCAACCAGCAGAAACAGATATTAATTACCCAACGTCTCCCGCAAAGCCATTTGTCCGGTTACTGGGAATTCCCGGGAGGCAAGATTGACCACAATGAAACCCCGGAACAGGCTTTGAGACGGGAAATCAAAGAAGAGTTGGGAGCTGAAATCGAGGTGAATGAGCTGCTCTGGAAGGAACGCTTTGCTTACCCGCAGAAGGAGATCGAAATTTCCTTTTACGCTTGTCAATTACATTCGCCGACTCAAGAATTAAAAGCGCTGCAGGTCGCTGATTTTCGCTGGATTTCGATTGGCCAGATCAATGCTTTTCAATTTCCACCGGCCGATGCTGCCTTTATTAAAAAATTGAAGGAAGAATTTTCTACTCTATTTTAGAAACATTTGGGTTAAACAGGATTCGGAATGTCGATGAATTCCACTTCCAGGTTGAATTTGCTCCTTAAATGACGGCTCAGGGCAATAATGCCATAGCGTTCTGTGGCGTAGTGCCCGGCGGCAATAAAGTGAATACCTTCTTCTTTGGCAAAATGCATGATGTGTTCGCTCACTTCCCCGGTAATGTAAACATCGAGTCCTTTTAGCACGGCCTGCTTAACTTCTTTTTGCGCACCGCCGCTAATAATGCCAACCGATTTGATTTTTTGTGGGCCAAAGGGAAAGATTAGCGCGTTTTCATTGATTAAGGTTTTAACGCGATTAAAAAACTGTTTGCTGGTAATGGGTCCAATCTGACCGCTAAAGCCAATGGCCCTGCCCTTGTAATCGCCAAAGGGTTCAATGTCTAAAAGTTCTAACTGTTTGGCGATTTGAATGTTGTTGCCCACAATTTCGTGCGCGTCCAGAGGCAGGTGATAGGCCAGCAGATTCAGATCATTTTCCAGTAGCAGTTTAATCCGTTTTTTGTAGCTACCGCGATAGATAGGCCGTTCAAAATTCCAGATGATGCCATGATGGACAATAACAGCCTGCGCATGGTGGGCTACCGCTTTTTCAAAGAGTTCGACACAGGCTGTTACTCCGCTAACAATTTTGGTTATTTCCTTTTGACCTTCCACCTGCAGGCCGTTTGGGCCCAGATCATCAAATTCATCAATCTTCAAAAAGCGATTTAAATAGTCAACTAATTTTTCACGATCCATTAAAAGATTCTCCTGTAAATGATTCAACTATTCCCTGTTGATCTTTGAACGGTATTCCTGCAAAGTCGTTTCAACGTCTTGCAATAATCCATTATCGTAGAGTTTGCCCACCAGCGCCTGTCGGGCCTTGCGCCCGATTTGTTCAAAGTGCTCTAAATTTTGCGGGGAAGAGAGATGCAACAGCTCAATACCGTTTTGCATCATCTGTTCTAAAGAACGGGCATTATCCTGGCGGCTGACCAGGGTTAATCGCCGGAAGTACTTGTAGCCCAGGTTTTTGATCAGTTCCTGATGTTCAGGGCTGATTTTTTTGAAGGCGCGATTAGAAATCAAAACCGCCCCATTGGAAATGGTTAAGGGAACATCGACCACATATTTTACTCTGGTAAACCATTGCAAAACCAGGCAGGCCAGGGGCGAGGTGTAAACCCCTTCGATAAGGCCGGTTTGCAAACTGGTTAAAACATCGGTAATGGAAAGCGGAATGGGATTAAGATCAAAAGCCTTAAAGGTGGCTTCGGCCACCGGATCGCCTTCCCAGATCCACATTTTGATGTGCTTAAATTCATCCACACCGCTGATTTTTTTGGATGTAAAAATGTACACTTTTCCCACTTCGGCCCAGCCAATGAGCGTAAATCCCTTTTGTTTAAAATGTTCTGAAAAATAAGGATCGAACTTTTGAATGACATAATCTAATTCATCAAAATCTTTAAAAAAGAACGGTGTGTCCAGAATGCGCACTTCGGGCAGAATTTCGCCCATGCCCACGCCCGTAAATCCGGCGCCCTGTAATTGATTGATTCGGATTTTACGCAGCACATCCTTTTCATCGCCTTGAATGCCGCCCGGGTAAATCTTAAACCGTACCTGGCCATTGGTTTGGGCCTGTACCTCCTTCGAAAACTGGCGCATGATTTTCATCCACGAAGAGCCATCTGGAGCAAGGGTGGCAAATTTAATGGTTACTGTTTGGGCCGAAAGGAGTACAATGGAACTGAAAAGAAGTAAAAATATGGTCTTAATCCATGTAAACATGAGCTGTTCTCCATTTAAAATAGTTCGCTCTTCCTGGACAGCAAGCGTCGGGCTTTCTGCCTGGCTACCTGGTTTAACAGATTGGCCTGCGGCAAAATGTCGTCCGGCGAATTTAACACTTTTTCCAAATATGCGTCAAATAGCTGTTCATCGAGGACTTTAGCTGCGTAAAAGCGAGCCGCGTACACATAGGTTAATAAAAATTTCCCTTTTGTGAGTTTTAGGTTTCGCTCAAAAAAGGACTTTGCTTTTTGGGGATTGCCTCCCAGCATGGGCGGCTTTTGTCCGTACAAACTCCCAAAAAAGAGAAAGACGGCTCCGTAAAAATATGTAGAATCCAGCTCCATAACCCGTTGCATGAGCGGTTCTACGCGTGACAATTCCATAATAGCCGCCGGGTCCTCAAGGGCCAGATTGATGTAAGAAGACCAGGTAAAGCCCGTCCAGAACAGAGCCGGCACATCTTCTTTGTCGGCTGTTTCTAAAGCTTTTTGCCAGCTCGACAGATCCGAATTCAGTTGTTTGTAAATGTCAGGATTCTGCAGTTTGAGAAAGCGCAGCGCATAATCACGGGCCCTAAGGTACAATTGGCGCGCCTGCACCGTGTTGGTGTCTTCCACAAACGACAGGGCATAGCCGGCATAGCCCTGGGCCAGAATGCGCAAAAGGTTTTTGTTTTGTGGATCGCTTTTCAACAGACCCTCAGCTAATTTGAGATTGGCCGCCAGCGCCTGCCTGGCGATCTCTAAATTCTGCTCTTCATAAAAAGCGTCCACCGTATTGAGCAGAATGGGCTCCATCTGCCTGATCACCAGTTTTTGCGTACTGCAGGCGGTCATTACAATTAATAACAGGAAAATGGTTGAAAACAGTTTATGATTCATCATTCTGTTGTCCTTAACGCCAATTGTCCCAGTTAACCATGTTCTGATTGACGGAGCGCCTCGTTCTTTTGCCTGAAACCGCAGGATCATTTACTACAACAAACGCACAAGATTTAGACTAACACATGTAAATGGAGCCAACCATTCTTCTATTGTTGCCGTGTCTGCTATTCAGAATGCAACTTTCCTCTCCATTCTTGAACCGTGTAAAGAATAAATCGAACATTGTTCACGCTCTGTTAGCTTTCATCACTCTTTTTCGATTTGTCCAGCAATTCCAGTAAACCCTTTTCGATAAAGGGTTTGAACAGATCGATCGGTACCGGAAAGATGGTGGTTGAGTTTTTCTCGGAACTGACTTCGATCAGGGTTTGCAAAAAACGCAATTGAAGCGCCGAGGGGGTCGAATCAATGATTTTAGCAGCCTGGGTCAGCTTATCGGCAGCCTGGAATTCACCTTCGGCGGCGATGATTTTGGCCCGGCGTTCCCGTTCGGCTTCGGCCTGTTTGGCCATGGCCCGTTTCATCTCTTCTGGCAGATCGATGTGTTTGACTTCCACCAGTGAAACTTTAATGCCCCAGGGATCGGAGTGCTGATCGATGATTTCCTGCAAGCGGGCATTGATTTTGTCCCGTTCGGTTAACAGTTCATCTAGCTCAACCTGACCAACCACACTGCGCAGGGTGGTTTGGGCTAGCTGCGAGGTGGCAAACAGATAATTTTCAACTTCAACCACGCTTTTTTCGGGATTGAGTACGCGAAAGTACAATACAGCATTGACCTGTACGGAGACATTATCTTTGGTAATGACATCTTGCGGAGGAACATCCATTACAACGGTACGCAGACTAACTTTGACCATGCGATCCACAATAGGAATGAGAAAAATAATGCCCGGGCCTTTACTGCCCACCAGACGCCCGAGTCGAAAAATGACGCCCCGTTCATACTCTTTTAAGATGCGGATGGCGCTGGAAAGAATTAAGAGCAAAAAGATAATTAAGGTAATAAAAAACTGTGGCATTTAAAACTCCTTGAGTTTATTTTACTGGTTTTACTTTTAAAACCAAGGTATTTCGATCAATTCCCACTACTTCCACTTTTTGTCCTTTTTTGCAGGGTTGGTCGCTAACGGCTTTCCAGAATTCCCCATGTATTTTAATGGTCCCTTCCGGATTGAGCGCTTTAAAGACTTCGCCTACTTCGCCAATCAGGCCCACGTCACCTGTAGTCGGTTTTTTACGATGTGTGCGAATAGCCATGCCAATGGCAAAGACAAAGAATAAGACGCTTAAGATAACCACAAAAGTGATCACCTGCCAGGAAACGCGTAAAAACGGTAACGGACTTTCAAATAACATAACGCTCCCCATGACTAATGAGATGATGCCGCCAATGGTCAGCAGGCCGTAACTGGGTATTTTGATTTCGAGTAAAAAGAGGATTACGGCAAAGATGATCAGGGCAAAACCGGCGTAATTGACGGGCAGGGTTTGCAGGGCGTAGAGGCCTAAAATAAGGCAGATGCCGCCCACCACTCCGGGCAAAATGGTACCCGGATTGTACAATTCGAAGAGAATTCCGTAAATGCCCAACATTAAGAGGATGTAAGCTACGTTGGGATTACTGATGATGTCCAGTAGCCGCTGTCGCCAGCTCATTTCGTAAGTAATTACCTCCGCTCCTGCGGTGTGCAGCGTTTTTTTTAGGCCAATATCCAATTCCACCTGATGGTTGTCGATCAGAGTTAATAAAGAATCGAGAGTGGGGGCGATGTAATCAATTACATGCAGTTTGAGCGCTTCTTTTTCGGTTATGTTGGCGCTTTCGGTAATGGCTTTTTCAGCCCAGTCCGCATTACGCCCGCGTTTTTCGGCCAGGCTGCGGATTTTAGCCACGGCATCGTTGACCACTTTTTCCATTAACGTATTAGTGGTGCTAGTATCGGGATGGGCACCGGTCGGGCTGCTACCAAACACGGGATGGGCTGAACCAATATTGGTGGAAGGAGCCATAGCTGCAATGTGAGCTGCATAGGTGATAAAAACCCCTGCCGATCCGGCCCGCGAACCGCTGGGCGCCACATAAACAACCACCGGGACCTCTGAAGCCTGAATGGCTTTGACTATTTTGTGCATGGATTCCATTAAGCCGCCAGGCGTGTCCATTTGAATAATGAGAGCCTGCGCTTCTCCTTCTTTAGCCCGCTCAATGGAGCGCGTGATGTATTCGGTTGCTACTGGATTGATGACGCCTTCGATAATAATACGATGGACAACGCTGGCCAGGATGGAGGAACTCATTGTGAGCAGCAAAACCAGACAAATAGTGACTCTTTTCATCATTACCCCATTCCGTTAATGATAGTCAAAAAATAGAGTAATAAAAGAATTAAGTCAAACTTTTTTAAAACAAAAAGGCTCCACTGGCGTGGAGCCGAAGGATGATGTTGAGGGTTTTGTTTTTAGGAGGGAGGATAAACTTTTTATCTTTTCCTAAATTTTCTTCCTCATGTCTTCCGTGCAAAAATTAATAAAAAATTACCCTTCTTGTCAAATTTAATTTGTTATTTTGTTGCCCATTCATTAAAAAAGTAGATTTTTCGAACATCTTCAAAATAGTATTCCTTTCTTCACCGGGCATGCCTTCTAACCCGGTACTGGCTGTATCGAAATCCCCTACACTTCCACACAACGCAAATGTCCTTGGTCAGCGCAACGTAACTCGAGTTTCAGCTCGAGACTTCGGTAAGGGCAATGAAAGATTTCTCCGCTCTACGCGTCGCTTTCGTTCCGCACATCGGTAGAAATGAAAATTAGTGGGCCCTGTGCCAACTGTCATTTCGAATCCCCGCGTTAACGTAACTCAAGATTTAGCTCGAGGCCTACACTGCCAGACAGAATTTCCCCCTCGCCCCGCTTTGCCGGAAAACGGGCAAGGGAGTGGAGGCTATTTAAAGAGATAGCCAGTAATTCAATTTAATCAGAAAAATATTGTCCGGCTTCGTGTCAAATAATTTTTGAATATCTGGTCCCATTCGGAATAAGCCTGAATTTACAAAATCATTACGATTCTGAGTCCAGACCAGAAAGAGAGTTGAGCCTGGTTGATATTCCCATCGAATTACCAGATTTGAGCGGAATTCTTTGAAGTTAAAGTCCGGGTTGGCAATGCTGTAATCGGTTAAACCATCCCCATTTTCATCAAACTCATAGGCTTCATCTTCAACAGAATAGTGCATTTGTTGGGCGTTGAATTCCTCAAAACGGCGGTCGCCATCGGCCCTGGGATTGGTGATTTGCTTGAAATGCGTGTACTTACCTGCAGAGATGAAGGGTTGGCCATAGTATTGTAGCGATAAGTTGGGGGTGGGGCTGTAATTTAAGCGAAATACCAGGCCCAGCGTATTTTGCGTGAGACGGGCAAAGATATAGCGATCTGCGTTGCTGAACGTCTCGGTGGAGACATATTGCAGATTGTCTTTATTGTAATAGTAAAATGGATCTAATTCAATATTGATTTGATTACTTATTTTTTGCGAAAGGCCCAGTTTCAGGTTGCGGTTTTTGGAGACCCGATCATCATTTTCAAAGAGCCGGATAAAAAGGTCGGCATTAAAATCTTTGGAGCGGTTGGAATAGGCATTGATCCAGAAATTCCAGCCACCGGTGTAGCGGGCCATGGGGCCGCCACGCAATAAGTAAGGAGAATAGCCGCTCTGCTCGCGGTTGATTCCCAGATGAACGCCCCACAGGTTGGTAAACTGCACACCGCCATTGATATTGCCGCCCTGGAACAAACGTTCACCGGCAAAATTCCAGCCCTGCCATGCATTGAAATTAATATTTGCGCGGCGCAAAATGCCCACTGGATTGTTGATCCTGTAACCAATCCACACATAATTCATAATTCGATCTGCCTGGCGTAAATAGCCCAGATCATTGAGCTCCAACCCCGGTGAGCGCCAGAGCACGCCGGTTGCAAAGCGCCAATTTCCATTGCCAAAGCGGCCAATATTAAATGTACCTCCATGGCCGGACAGGCTGCGGCGCGTTGTGTCCAGTGAAACGTGTTTGGCATCGGGCCGCTGGAAATAGTGGGCAGAAGATGTTTGTACCAATTCAATAGCCTCCGGATCGCCAATCAAATGTGAGCCAAAGAGTTTAAAGCTCAAAAAATAGGTTTTATCGGCCCATTGATGCCGGAAATCAAGACCACCGGTGTAAGCCGATTTGTTCAGGAAATTGAGGTGTTCATCTTCAATCTTTCGATTGGTAGCTGTAAAGATACCGCCTAACGATGTATTACCCCGCGAAAAATCTTTTTGTAAGCGGCTGACCATGAAGTTGGTTAAAGGTTCTACGGTAACCTGCTGTTTTTTGCCCTGCTGGTCGATGGTAGCCCTGGCAGGGCTGGTTACGGCATCCAGCAAACCGACCGACCAACCCGTTTTGGTTTTGCCACTTAATTTGGCAGCGCCTAAAATGCGCGTTTGTTCCGGCATATCGATGTAATCGTAGCTAAAGCCATCTTCTTCATCGGGGTAGTAGTGCGGACTGCGGCCAATGCGGCGGGAATAAAAGATCTTTTCCCTGGACATATCTCCGTCTCCTATGGCCAGGGGAAATTCAAAGATATTTTTCCCTTCAATAAAAAAGGGGCGCTTTTCTTCAAAAAAGGTTTCAAAAGCGGTAAGATTTACATCCGATGGGTCTGCTTCTACCTGCCCGAAATCGGGGTTTATGGTGTAATCCACGGTCAAATCCCCGGTCAAACCGATCTTCCCATCAAGCCCAAAGTCAAAGGTTACGTCTCTGCCACTGGTAAAGGGATTTCCTTCCTGGGCTGAAAAAGTGTGTAATTTGCTCACCGAGTAAGGTAAAAATTCAATTCTTTTGGGGGGGCGAATATTTTCGATGCCGGTTAAGTTTCCAAAATAGGATACCAGACCTGCGGCGTTTTTGGGAATGTACTGCCACATGTCTTCTTCCTGATCGCGGTAAATACTGCGTAAAACCTGGAAACCCCAGGTGTGTTTTTTATTTTTGGCAAAACGCAGTTGACTAAATGGAATGCGCATTTCGGCAATCCAGCCTGAATCGGTGATGGACGATTTGACCTCCCAGACCGGATCCCAGCTTTCGTCCTGACGATCGCCGTCTTCTGACATGAGCAGGTCAAATTTTACACCGGCTGGATTGGTGCCAAAGACAAAAGCAGTGCGCCGGTCAAAATAGGTGTCCAGGCCAATGGCCACAAAATCGGAATTGTTTACATCATCACGCCGTGTTACCCGCGATTCAATTTTGTGCGGTTCACGATCATAGGCAACAATGCAAAAATAGATGTTGTGGGCATCGTAAAGCACTTTAAAGTGCGTTTCCTGAGAGGGGGGCACGTTTTCTTCGGGATTGATCTGCACAAAAGAATTTTGAAATGGCACCTGTAACCAGCAAGGATCGTTTGCCCGGCCATCAATTTTGGGCGGATCAGAATGCAGGCGATAAGCCTGGCAGGTCTTTCTGGAGTAAGTATTATCGGCCAGAGATAAACAGGGTATTAAAAAACCGATAAGAAGCAGGTAAAAAGTCCGCATTCCATTCTTCCTTGTTGCACTTACATTTTCTACAATTAGCTTTACGGAAAAATCAGGTCAAGGTTGCCATGATGAAAACGTTTTTACCTTAAAATTTTTCCAGAGCAACGGGCGGTAAGGTTTCGTAAGTGATCCGGTACTTTTTGTAAGGCCGATTAATAATGAAAACGAAAACGCCTTTTATTGAACCTCCTGGTGAAATTTTCTTTTTAAAATAGGCCTCAGGATCGAGAGCCACATAATTTTCCAGACCAACCATCGGAGAGTGCGCGCCACTGGAGTCTATTACAAAGAAATTGGAGGAAAAAAACATGGCGTCTGTTTCAGAACGATTTTTGATTTCCGCACTAACTTTCAATAGTCTGGTGCCAGGTTCAGAAACATTGTATTCGTTTTCGCCAACTTTAAAAGAACGGGCCGTTCGTACGGAGCGAATACGTAACTCCCACGGTGAACGCAGGGCTACTTCCATGCTTCCCAGGCGTTTTAAAATCTGAAAATCGGTCAGGTCGAACAACAAAATGGTGCCATCGTCCGAGGCCGAGACCAGCTGTTTCAGAGAATCGATGATGGCTAATTGTGTAATATTAAAAAAGTGGCCATACAACGATGCCTTCAGCTCCAGGCGTTTTAGATCCCAGACCTTAATGGATTTGTCCATAGACCCGCTGAAGGCCATTTCCATGGTTGGTGAAACGTTTAAGGCTGTAATTGGGGCGAGATGGCTTTTGGGTAACAAACGGGCTTTTCGATTCTTCCAGTCAATAAGCCAGAGGTTTTCCCCTAACGCGGCCAGGCAGCGCTCACTGTTCAGGAATCGAATGAATCTTTGTTCCGTAGACCCGGGTTCCGCTTCTGGCAAGCGCACCGTAGCCAGTTTATTTCCATTTCTCGAATCTAATAATTGCGCGGCATTTCTGGTAAAAACCGCCAACAACGGTTGTCGTTCGTTCACGGCAAAACCATCGGCGCGGTTGAGTTTAATAGGCAGCTTTCTGGCAAGGAACCGGAGCGGATCAAAAAAGAAAAGGCTGCTTCCAGCCTTTAAGTACAGGGCTTGATCCGGTAGGAAAAGAGACAGCTGAGAAACGTTTTTTAGAGGCAGGGAAGCCTCCTTTTTAAGGGCCAGGTCTTGTCCATTAAATTGTTTTACCAGACCGTTTTGTAAAAAGACACTGAATGTTTTGTGCCCGGGAATCCAGGCTAAGCGTCGGGGCAAGGCCTCCAATTCTTTAAAAGCCAGAGCCTGAGCGGAATCTGTGTGCCAGACGATGAGTAAGCGATCCCGCCCAATGGAAGCCAGACGATGACCGGGCAAGGGCACAATATCCACAACCCCTTTTTGATGAGCGATCTCTTTAAGAGGCCTGGCCGGAACGGTACCCGGCGAAGCGGTCTTTTCCTGTTTGCGGCAGCCAAGGCAAAGTACAAACAGAATCCACAGAATAAAAAACCAACGTCGAATAGGCATTAATTTGATCATAGAATTAGTCCACAACTTTTGTCTTTTCACCATAGGGAGAAAACAGGATGATTTCGTCTTTAGGTTTGGGAGTCCAGCCCACTTCAATATCTTTTTCCCAGGCTAATTTTCGGGCTTCACGGAAAATTTCGTAGCTATCCGAGCGCACAATGAAGTAAAAGAACTGTTTGCTGGGATCGATTTTCGATAGGATCTGGTAGAACAGAGAACCGGGTTGGCGTATCTGGTTAATTGATTCGCCTCTGGCTTCTGGTTTAGGAATAAATACTTCCTGAAAAGCGGCGTACGTCCGGTAGTAATAGTTTTCGGCTTTCAAAGAAACAGGAAAGATCTGGTTGTTGCGGCATTCAAAGATTACGCTGGCCTTATGTGTTTCGTAAACCATGGGCGTTTCGAAAACAAATTCTTTGGTGCGCAGGGACAGACTGCTGATAATGCCAATGATGACCAGCATGCCCACAATGTTTGTGACAATGTCCATTAAGGAATCGATATTAAAGCTGAAAGCCTGACCCGATTTTTTTACTTTGCGTCTCATCCCTAATCCTTCTGGGGCTGTAAATGCCAGGATTTGTTAAAGGGCTCGTAGCCCACGTCAATTTTAGAACCTTTCGCGGCCAGTTGTTGATTAAGCTGGGCAATTAAGCGATAAGCCCGGCGAAAGGTGCGTTCTCCTTCCGGGTAAATGGCAAACACAATGTAGCTGCTGTCTGCCTTTTGTTTTATTTGCTCCAGAAATGTCCGATACGCTGACCGCGGGCCATCAATTTCGGCGTAAGGAACCTGAAGCTCCTGATTTACCAGAACCAGATATTGCGGATGACATTCTACATAAGCCGGTTTTTTAGGATGCACCACATTGGTGTCTCTGGATTTTACCATAATACTGGGCGCCAGCAAAGACACAACACTGATCGAGATGATAATAAAAGACAGCACGCCTGCCGTGCAAGTCAAAATACTTAAAAAAGGAAAAAGGGTTGGTAAAAATCCTTCTGATTTCTTTCTGGCCATGGGTCGTGCCCTGAATTATTTAGCAGCCGGTGTTTGATGCGATAAGGTAATTGTTACGGGTTTATTCAAGTTTTCCAGAATCGGATTCAATTCGCTCAATCGCTTGTGAATGCTTTCCAGTGTCTGCTGGAGCGTTTTTTTGATCTCTTCTTCAAACGTCAAATACGCGTTTAGTTTTTCGCTGGTTTTACTGTCTTTGCTTTCAAAGGTCTGAATGATTTTGTCCATTTCCTGCAGCAAATTCTGGTAGTAGTTCTCCTGGGTTTTAATCAGAACGGACTTTATGCCTTCCGGAATCATTTGTAGTGATTTAAAGATAGCTTCCAGGTGACTGTTAGCTTTTTCTAAGGATAAAATTTGATCGGCCCAGAATTCCTGGTTTTTGGATACCTGCAGCAAAGCGTTGCTGACCTCGCTGTATTTTTGCAGGGAATTGGCAAACAGGGTTTGATGTTTTTGCAGATTTTCGTTGAGCTGACCGAGCACCTGAACGGTATTTGAAAGCGCGGACAGATGATCATCCAGCACTTTTGGGTCCAGTTGTTCGATGATTTCTGCCAGATGTTTCTCTTTGCTTTTTTCCTGAAAAATGGGATCCAGAATCTCGTATTCACAGAATTCATCGATTTCCAGAAGCAGTTCATCCTCACGTTTTTTCAAAGCCGAGGTGTACATCATTAAGGGGACGGTGATGAGCAAACTTAAGAGGGTGGTGTCAAAAGCAACGGCCAACCCGGTGGTAACGCCACCCAAATGTCGGGTAACCTGTTCCAATTCTTTGGCCGATTCAATTACCGAAGAGAAATTACCCACAGCGTTACTGATGCCTAACACAGTGCCGGTAAAACCCAATAGCGGAATAACGGCCACCAAAACACGTAAAATGGTGTAACTGAGTTCTACGTTTTCCGAATCACGGTCGCTCTGTTCGAGCAGGGCATCTCGTAAATCGTTGCTTTCCATGCCGCTTTGAAAAGCGCTAAATGCGCGCTGGATACGCTGATACAGCCGGGTTTTTTCAACCCCTGGCACATGTTTAACGATTTCCTTCAGTGTTTCGTTAACATCGTCTTTGATGTTCCATCGGAAGTGCTTTTTGGTTTCGGCGGCTTTGTTTTTTTCCCAGTTCAGTTCGCGTTGTTTTAAAAAGGAGATGGCAAAAGACCAGGCGCCCAAAAAGGTGATCAGATATTGGATAAAACCGCGTTCCAAAAAGAGGGCGCGGATGTTCTCGAAACCTTTGATCTGGCCCAAATAATAGACCCCGATCAGGACTACCACAGTGATGCCTGCACCTAAAAGCAGACTTTGTGTTAAGGAAAGCGATCGCAGGGCGCTTTGCCGCTTATCGGTACCAGAAGATTCTGTTCTGCCTTTTTCCATAAGACAGGCCTCCAATTTTTAATGAATTTCTAAGCCGAATAGAGTCAGCTGGCTTTTAAAATTTCCTAAAACGATTTCATTACTGCGCGTTCTGGCTTTCAAATAGCGAAATATTTCCTCAAATGTAATTTTTTGGTCTTTGTTACTATCGGCTGCACCTTTTAAAGCCTTAATTAAATTGCTGGTAAACCGGCTGGGCTGGCCTGGTTTTTTGGAACCGTTGTCCAGGCCGTTACCCATGATCAGAAAATTGATGTAAGGCAATTTACCATTATCTTTAAAACCAAGCGCGGTGGGTTGCAGGGTTCTGGAAAATTTCAGATGTCCTGAGTTATTTAAAAACAGATTGGCTTCCAGGAAGCAACTCACTTTGGAAGCTGGAACGGATTTTAACATGAGGTGTAAATACTCAAGATTAATACTCGTACTGTAAAGGTTTTCAATCTGTGAATCCTGAACCAACAGGGAGATGTCCTGGGGCTGGGTGGTCTTATTTCCGTTGGAAACAATGCTTCCTAAATAGAAAATTAACACTTCATCCTGGGGTTCCACGTAACGGGCAATGGTTTTGATTCCATCAAGTACGGCTGCCCGGGTGGGCTGGATGCCTGTGGAAAGAGAAAGGACTAAGATGTTGCTTTCCGGGATGTCCAGGCCATTGACGTCCGTTAAAAAATGTTTAAAGGCTTTTACATCGTGCTGCGCGTTTTGTAAATCCTGGATGGCCGGGTCCTCATAATCTTCATTGGAAACTATGAGAGCCCAGCGATTAACGCCTTTTGCCTTCTTGGGAATCGTTTCAAAGGCATAGAGCAATTTGGCGATTCTGCCCACGCGAATGGTTGAGCTGGTTTCGTAACCGTCTTTAAACTTAGCGTGAACTGTTAAAAAATTGGCGCCTGGTACCAGGGGGAACTCATCTACGCGAAATGGGATGGCGCCGGGATAACGTTGCGGATCGGGCATTTTTTTAATGATTACGTTTTTGCCGATGTTTTTAATCTCTTTTCCGTTTAAATCGATGGCAAGCGGGCGTTTGTTTTGCGTAATAAATCCTTCAATACTGATCGAAGAGGCGCGTGTGTGGTGTCCGTCTTTGGGATCGGTGATGACAATTTTGGGTGCCTGGACCAATTTTAAGTGGCTGGAACTCTGCAAATGTTCTGGAGTAAGGCTTACGTCAAATTCCGATTGTTTGTCAATCTTTTCTTTAACCTTTTCGGTGAAAACTTCCGAAAGCTTATAGCGGTCGCCTAATTCCAGACTGGTAAAACGGTCTTCATATTTCTGAAAGGTATCCATTAAACCCTGTTTTTGTTGGGCGGCGATGACCTCTGGTTTTTCACTGATAGCCACCACTTTTAACGGAATGTCTTTTTTCTGATGAATTTCGTTGATCCAGAAGTCATTGGGGTACATTTTTTGGGCAATGGCCAGGTATTCATTTCTGGTCTTTTTGTCCTTATTTTTTTCATAAGCCAGAGAGAGGTAAAGCGCCAGGGTGCCCTGTTTGTAGCGGTTGTTGTCATTGTAATAGGTTTGCAGATCCAGTAGTCCACTGATGGCTTGTTTGGTCTTGTTTTCGTAGGCCTGTAGCAAAAAATCGAGCGCATTTAAATCTTTATTGTGTGGCGCCATTTGTAAGGCTTTGTTTAAGGCCAATCGGGCTTTTTTAGGGTCATGTTTAAAAAAGAGCAAAAAGCGTACGTAATCGATATGATTGGCCAGAATATGGGGATGTTTGTCAATTAAATCCAGGTAAATTTTTTCTGCGGTTTTCAGATTATTTAAGCGCAGTTCCACCTGAGCCAGATTGCGCTGAAAAACAGATTGTTCGGGATGATTTTTGACCAATTCCTGAAACAGCTTTTGAGCCTCTTTGAATTTACCCGTCCTCAAATACACCAATCCCAGGTTATTTTTGGCAAAATAGTACCAGGGAATTTCCTGAACGATCTTTTTGAACCAATATTCAGCGGAAATAAAGTCCTGAGATTCCAGGTAATAAGTACCCATCAGGTCCATGTTGTAGGGACTTTGGGGCGCGGCTTCGTAATATTTTCTGGTCCACACTTCGGCCTCCAAAAAATTGCCCATCTTAAAGTACAACTGGGCCAGTGCGCGGAGAGCCGGTGTAACACCCGATTGTAGCAAAATGGATTTCAGATAATTTCTTTCGGCTACAACGTAATTCTCTAACATTTCGTACAGACGAGCCTCCTGGTATGAGCGCATGGAAGATTCGGGAAAACTCTGCAACATCCCGATCAGGGTGTAAATTTCATCATCCTGGCCAAGTCCCCGGTAGCATTCGGCGATTGAAGTAAAGACCGAAAGGTCAGCGGGGCGGATGTTCCGGTAGAGTGCATAATAGTTGAGGGCTTTTTTGTAATCGTGCAAACGCAGATAAATATCGCCAAGTTTGTCGTAGCGCGCAAAAGCCGAATCTTTAGCCATGGCACGTTTGTAAGTGCTAAGCGCAGCATTTAAATCATCCATCTCTTCAAAGAGCAGACCCTGAAGCAGTAAAATATGGGCATTCCCTGGACTCTTTTGCAAGGCGGTCTGATAATTTTTCAGGGCTGTTTGGTAGTCGTTCATAATGTGCGCAATGTAGCCCTTGTAGTAGTCGATGTCTTCTTTTTTAATAAAGGGAGATCCTTTGATCTGTTCTTCCAGAAAGGCGTGAGCTTCTTTAACCTTGTTCTGGTACACCATGCTCAAAGCGATCCGGCGAAGAATGGTCAAAT
The DNA here is from genome assembly GCF_056497305.1 of Caldithrix sp. Taxonomy (NCBI): domain Bacteria; kingdom Pseudomonadati; phylum Calditrichota; class Calditrichia; order Calditrichales; family Calditrichaceae; genus Caldithrix; species Caldithrix sp. Next base: position 19,122 of record NZ_JBSMDE010000103.1, read on the forward strand.
TTTGGGGGTGCAGGCGAAAGATTTTTTTGTACTCAATTTCAGCACGTTTGAAATCGCCGTGCCGGTACAGGTACTCGGCCAGCAATTGGTGCGCCTGAAGTTCATACGGGAAATCGCGAGCGTAGCGTTCCAGGGTGTTAAAAGCATCGGTTACTTTTCCAGAGGCTTCCAGAATTTTGCTTTTTAGTTCAAAAGCGTAAGGATCGGAGAAGCCGGCATCCGGCGTTACCTTTTTACCGACAATCTGGTTAACAATGGTCAAGGCCTGCTCAAAATAGCTCAGATCGTAGTAGTAGCGGGCTAAATAGTACAAATCGATGGGCCGAGGTTTCAGGGACAAGGACTGGTCGCGCAGCACATTCAGCCCTTTTTGTTTTTCATCCATTTTAGAGTACATGGTAGCCACTTTGTAACGTAAAAAAGGATCGTGGGGCGTTTCTTGCAACAATTTTTTGTAATAATACAGCGCTTCTTTCCAGTTTTCATTTTGTTCGTACAGCTGGGCTATTTCATTGTACAGGGCATGGTTATCGGGATCAAATTCGAGTAGTATTTCTAAAAAGATGAAATATTCCCGATTAGCGCCAGTCCAGCGTAAGGTCGTCAAATAGGGTTCGTAAATAGCAGGAGACAGAATATGTTTCCAGTTATCGTCGTGTAAAATGAGTTTGTGCGCTAATTCGGTTGCTTTATCGCCATAGCCGTTTAAACTCAAAAAGCGAAGGATGGAAGCGCCATTTTGTTTCAGCCAGGAAAGGTTTTGTTCAACATGGGTTAAAATCAGGTGAATGGCCTGATCATATTTTCTTTCAGATTTTAAGAATGAGAAATATTGATTTAGCGCTCCAATGTTCTGGGGTTCGCGCTTTAAGATTTGCTGATAGAGCGTTTCGGCTTTCTGTGGGAACTGTTTTTCGTAGAAGCGTGCTAATTCCAGGTCTGTTAAAGCTTTTTGCTTTTTTAACTGATCGATGATTTTCTGCGCTTTGCCGGTCTCCTTTTTTAGTAACAGTAATTTCAGTTTTGTTTTAAGATTTTGCTTATTTTTTGGCAGGCGTTTGTCCAGAATTTTGATGGCCTTGTCGTAATCTTCGAGGTTGGTGTACACCTTGACCAGAGATTCCCACATTTGTTCATTGGTTGGAAAACGCAGTAGCCCCTCTTTTAAACTTTTTTCGGCCTGTTCATATTGTTTTTCTAAGGTGTACAATTCGGCAATCCAGATGTAATAGGGCAAGGTGTGCGGTTCTTTTTTTAATTTCTGATTGAAATACTGAATGACCGCCGGTCGGCCTTTAAATTTAAGATAGACTTCAATGAGATTAAACTCCTCACCTGACTTTTTGGCGATCTTTTCGGCCGACTCCAATTGATTGGTTCTGATGTAAAAACGAGTTAACGCGGTGTACAAAAAATCGGATTTATTTTTTTTGAGAGCCTTTTTGAAGGTTTCTTCTGCCTTTTTTAATTGTCCCTCATTTTCATAGCAGCGTGCAAGGCGTACACTAAGCGTGTCGTTTACCAGGCCCTGCTTACTAAGTTTTTCCAGAATTCTGGCCGCTTGCGGGTAAAAGCGGTTCTGATAAAAGAAATGAGCTATCGTTTTTAAATAAGGGAAATCGGTGGCATGTTTTTGCGCTTCCTGGTTTAAAATGGTCACACAACGATCATTAAAACCGGCCTTCAAATAGGCGGCAGCTAAATCAAATAAATGATTTTGTGAATTTTCTTCCTGGAAGGCTCTATTTAAAAAGTGAATGGCCGTGGGGTATTGAAAATAGCCTAAATAGATTTTCCCGGCCGCATGGTTCCAGGCAGCGCTGCGTCGCGGAAATTTCAGGGCCTGTACTTCCCGGGCTGCTTCCGTCCGGAATAAACCCTGCCAGGCCTCTTTGGAAGTGAAATCCGCCCGCAAAACACCTTTGTAAAGTTGAATGGCTTGCTCAAATTTTTGCGTCCGCTCGGCTGCTCTGGCTTCAATTAGTTTTTGTTGTATCGTGGCCGATCCCAGAGCGACAAAAATAAAAATTCCAAGGAAAAATTTAGGAACCACGTCATCTCTCCTCATTATTCCCCAATGTAAGGTTTTTAATGATGATTAAACCCAAAAAATGAAATAGTTGACGTCCGTATCAAACTAAATAAAAATTAAATATTCCAGAAAAAGAAGGATTAAATGTATCAATATATCAGCACAGAATTAAGTGCTTAAGATATGTAGAATTAGTAAATAAATCAACCCACAGTTGAGATAATTTGTTTTTTCTATTAGAATTTTTTATTAAATTGTCTTGTTCAATGCTTTTAGTCACAAAAAAAAGGAGACGAAAAATGTTAAAAAAATGGGGAGTATTCATAATGACATTGTTCATGCTGATGAGCTCAAATTTGATGGCAGGCGGGCAGGGGAAAACATACGAGAGCAGGGATCAAATCCCTGAAAAATACAAATGGGATCTAAGCCAGTTATTCGCCAGTAAGGCCCAGTGGGAACAGGAGAAAGAAGCGGTAGAAGCCGAAATTCCAAAGTTCAAAAATTTCCAGGGCAAATTAGGCCAATCTTCTGAAACGCTGTTAAAATGCCTTGACTTTATGACTGATGTTTTGAAACGTTATTACAAATTAAACGCTTACGCCTCACAACTTTCGGATCAGGATACACGGGCCTCAGAACCCATGGCCATGCGACAGCAAATTGATCAGGTGGGCAATAAATTGTCGGCAGCCATGGCTTTTATTGAGCCCGAAATATTGTCCATTCCTTCCGACGTGATTAAAAAATTCCTGGCCGAGAACAAAGGTCTGTCCGTGTATCGCCATTACATCGACAATATTCAGCGCATGAAACCCCACACCCTTTCGCCTGAAGAAGAAGAAATTGTGGCTCATGCCGGATTGATGAGCAGTTCGCCCTATGACATTTACGGGGTGTTTAAAAATGCCGACATGCCCCGTCCGGAAATCACCCTGCCGGATGGCAAAAAGGTCAAACTCGACGATGCTTCTTACACCTTGTATCGTGCCGATGACAACCGCGATTTGAGAATTAAGGTTTTTGAGCAATTTTTCGGCGCCTACAAAAATTTTGAAAGAACGTTTGGTACCGATCTTTACAGTGAATTAAAAAAGGATCTGTTCTACAAAACAGTTCGTAAATATAACTCCTGTCTGGAAGCGGCTCTCACCCCCAATAATATCCCCACTTCGGTTTACATGAACTTGATTGAGAGCGTACACGACCATTTGCCGACCTTACACCGCTACCTGAACCTGCGTAAAAAATTACTGGGTGTAGATGAATTGCATTATTACGATATGTACGCCCCATTGGTGCCCAAAGTCGATCTCTCTTTTACGGTGGAAGAAGCGGAGAATGAAATTCTGGAAGCCCTGCAGCCTCTGGGAGAGGAATATCAGGCTGTTTTGCAAAAGGCCTTTCATGAGCGCTGGATTGACATGTTCCCCAACACGGGCAAACGTTCCGGGGCCTATTCTTCGGGCTCTGCTTATGACGTGCATCCCTACATTTTGATGAATTTTATGGGGAAATACGACGATGTGAGCACCCTGGCCCATGAGCTCGGCCATACCATGCACAGCTATTTTTCCAACAAAAACCAGCATTTTATCAATGCCCATTACCCGATCTTTCTGGCCGAGGTGGCTTCCACCTGTAATGAGGCCCTGTTGATCAATCATATTCTGAAAAAAATTAAAGATCCTAAAAAACGCCTTTCGATTCTGGGCAATCAGCTGGAAACCTTCCGCACCACCCTCTTTCGTCAGACACAGTTTGCTGAATTCGAATTGAAGGTTCATGAGCTGGTAGAAAAAGGCGAAGCTCTGACCGGCGAGCGGCTTTCTCAAATCTACCTCGAAATCTTGAAAAAATATTATGGTCACGATACGGTTACGAAAATTGAAGATCTGTACGGAATTGAGTGGGCTTACATTCCCCATTTCTATTACAACTTTTACGTGTTTCAATATGCCACTTCGCTCAGCGCTTCGACCGCCATTTCGGAAAAGATCTTAAAAGAGGGCCAACCCATGGCAGAAAAATATGTCAAGGAATTTTTGAGCGCCGGAAGTTCTGATTATGCGATTCCCATTTTAAAACGCGTGGGCGTAGACATGACAACCAAAGTGCCTTATGAAGAGGCTTTCAAAAAGATGGATCGCATTATGGATGAGATTGAAGAGATATTAAAACAGATGGGAAAATAGAAATTGATCAAGCCCCGCATGTTCGGGGCTTTTATTTTTGTTCCTGGGCTTTTTGAATTAATTCAAAAATGCTGACGATTTTAGATTTGGGCGGCTGAAAAAGATGGGCAATTTCTTCCCTGGAATAATACGTGGTTAGGTAGTCGTCGATTGCCATGGTTTCAAACCAGCAATCACGCACTTTTGAGCAAAATTTACCGAAATTCTCGCGGCGACAATATTCGAATTTAACCTGATGCCCCAGTTTGCGACAATACAGTGTTAATCTGTCGTATTTGCTTTTTTCTGAATCCATTTTACGTCTCCTGAAAAAGATTTGCGGAGCAAAAACGCCCCGCAAATTCTTTGTTCTTTAATCGTTAACAACAATTATGGTTTAGGTAAATTTTCCAGTACTTTAATCGATTTTTGCAACTCTTCATCCGGCAGAGCATAATCGTGTAATTCGCCTTCAAAGTATTTTTGGTAACCGCTCAAATCCATTAAGCCATGGCCGCTCAGGTTAAAGAGGATGACTTTTTCTTTGCCTTCTTCTTTAGCTTTCTTAGCTTCCTGGATGGCGGCCGCCACGGCATGGCTGGTTTCCGGAGCGACAATAATACCTTCGGTACGGGCAAAGGTAACGGCAGCTTCATAGCATTCCAGCTGATGGAGCGCCCGCGGGGTGATTAATCCGGCGTTAATGGCCCCGCTCACCAAAGGAGCCATACCATGGTAGCGCAATCCACCGGCATGAATGGGCGGGGGAATAAAGGCGTGGCCCAGGGAATGCATGGGCAGTAAGGGCGTCATTTCTGCGGTGTCACCAAAATCATAGGCATAAGGTGCACGCGTCATTGTGGGACAGGAAGCCGGTTCAACGGGAATGATATCGATCTGGGCTCCGTTAATCTTATCATAAACAAAGGGGAACGACAAACCGGCAAAATTGCTGCCACCGCCCGCGCATCCAATAACCACATCCACTTTTTTCTCGCCGAGCTTTTCCAGCTGTTTTTTGACTTCAAGTCCGATGATGGTCTGGTGTAACATGACATGGTTCAACACACTGCCCAGAGAGTAGCGCGTTTTTCCCGAAGGATCGGTAACGGCTTCTTCAATGGCCTCGCTGATAGCGATGCCCAGACTGCCCGGCGTGTCCGGCTGCTCTTCAAGAATTTTGCGTCCAGCATTGGTGTGGGGACTGGGACTGGGGATGCATTTTCCGCCCCAGGTTTCCATCATAATTTTGCGGAAGGGCTTTTGGTCAAAACTGATGCGTACCATGTACACTTTAATTTCCAGCCCGACCAGAGCGCCGGCAAAAGACAAAGCACTGCCCCACTGCCCGGCGCCAGTCTCTGTGGTCAGTTTTTCGATGCCAAATTGCTTGTTGTACCAGGCCTGTGGCACGGCCGTGTTGGGTTTGTGGCTTCCTGGCGGAGAGACACTTTCGTTTTTGTAGTAAATCTTGGCGGGTGTGTCCAGGTATTTCTCCAGCGCATAGGCGCGATGCAAAGGTGTGGGACGCCAGCGTTTTAAAATGGCCAATACTTCTTCCGGAATATCGATCCAGCGTTCCTGACTGACTTCCTGTTCGATTAAATTCATGGGAAATACCGGAGCTAACATGTCCGGAGAGATGGGTTTGCCATCCGGGCCCAAAGGTGGGGGGACAGGCACGGGCAGATCCGGCGCCAGGTTGTACCACTGACGCGGCATCTCATCATCACGTAAAACGACTTTTACTTGCATTGATCCTCCTTAATAAGTTAAAAGTTCTTCCATTTATTGAAATTGCTTAACGGCATTTTTAAGGATTGAATTCCGCTTTTTAAGCTCTTTTGACCCTCGGGTAATTTTGCAAAGACTTAAATGCAGGTCTTTGGCGATCTTTCTTTGCGGAACGCCCTTGTCCAGCAATTTGACAATTTGCCAGCGGGAAGAGAGGGTTTTCATCTCCTTTGGCGTTAACAGACTCTCCAAAAATTTGTAGATGGTACGCGGATCATCTGTTCCGGCCAGGAATTCACAGACTTCAAGTAAATGCTTGTCCATAGCGCTCGTTTCTGTAAATAGTAACTGTTACTATTAATAGTAACGAAAAGATTACGAAAATATGTGTTCCAGATCAAATAAATGTGGAAATATTTTTTTAGAGTGGAAATAATTTTTACCTCTGCAACAGATGGCCGGGGAGTAAGGATCGTACCGTGAAAAGGGTAATAGGTTTAAATGAACTCTGCAAGATGAAAATTTTAGGGTCATTGCGAGGATCTTCGAGCAACGGGAAGAAGAGAAATCTTTATTAGCCCTCACCCCAAACCCCTTCTCCCCGCTTTGTGGGGCGAGGGGGAATTCAGTCAGTCGGTAGGCGCAGGCTTTGAGCCTGCGCTTGATACTTTCTTCGCTATTACACAAGGCTCGAGCTAAAGCTCGAGTTACGTTAACGCAGGGATTCGAAATAACAGTTGGCACAGGGCCCACTAATTGTCATTTCTACCGATCTGCGGAACGAAAGCGACGCGTAGAGCGGAGAAATCTTATCAGGTGTAAGGGCGAGTTACATTGTGCTTGCGAATTGTTTGCCGGAATGAAGGATTCCTCCCTCCGATGAATCGGGTAATTTGAATGCCAAATTTTACACAACGTTCAGCTATTACCGGAGGTTTCGATTTAATTGTCTATGTTTAATTAAAATAGGCCGTTCACATGTTCCAGACTGATTTCATTGAGATTGACGTGGGGCGGGGCGGTAAAAATCCATTCTACACAGCGTGCCACATCTTCTGGTTGCAACATGCGTTGGCGATCCCAGTCCAGATTTAACCGGTCGTGCAGCGAGGTATTGACCGACGCCGGGAAGACCGAGGTGACTTTAATCTTTTGTGGGGCCAGTTCCTGGCGCAGGGTTTCGGCCAGGGCACGCAGTGCAAATTTGGAAGCAGCATAGGCTCCCCATTCAGGAAAAACCATTTTGCCGGCAATGGAATTGATGAAAATAATCCGCGCCTGATCGGTAAAAGACTCTTTTACGGTTTGTAAAAATGCCACGTGAGCCAGTAAATTGCTTTCCAGAATCTGACGCCAGTCTTCCACCGGCATTTCCAGAGCCCGACCCGTTTTGGCCAGGCCGGCATTCAGCACCGCGCCTTTGATGGCCAACTTTTTGGATTTTAACCAGTCGCCGAACTGATTCAGATCATTGCTGCTGGTCAGATCGGCACGGAACCACTCGGCCTGAACGCCGGCCTGATGGATGTAATGGCTCAGTTCACTAAGGTGCGATTCATTTCTGGCGATGAGAATCAGCTTGTGGCCCGCTGAAGACAAACGCAGGGCTGTAGCGCGACCAATCCCTTTACTGGCGCCGGCAATCACAATCCAGTTATCAATAGGGCGATTCGACACGAGGGCTCCTGATCAAATTTAAAAATTCGGCGCGGGTTTTTTCATCGTCTTTAAACGATCCCAGCATAGCCGAGGTAATCATTTTAGCCTTGTCCTTTTGAACGCCGCGCATCATCATGCACATGTGCTGACCTTCGACCACCACGCCCACCCCATCGGGTTCCAGGGCGTCGTTGAGCAGGTGGGCAATCTCCAGCGTCATTTTCTCCTGAATTTGCAGGCGTCGGGCAAACATATCGACAATGCGCGGTATTTTGCTAAGGCCCACCACTTTACCTTTGGGGATGTAGCCCACGTGCACTACGCCGTAAAAGGGCAATAAATGGTGCTCACACAAGCTGTAATATTCAATATTAGCCACGACCACCATTTCATCGTAATCAACATCAAAAATGGCATTATTAATGATTTTTTGGGGATCGGCATGGTAACCCTTGGTCACTTCGCGGTACATCTTGGCCACACGAAACGGGGTGTTTTTCAATCCCTGACGCTCAGGATCTTCTCCGATGCCAATTAAGATTTGTCGTACAGCCTCTTCCATGCTTTTCATTTTAACCTTTCCTTTCCAGTTCAAAATAGTTGTTGTTTGTCTCCCACAATTTAATCCTGAATAATCGATTTCCTAAATATTTTTCCAGTTCCTGCCACAAATACTGGATGATCTCCTCACCGGTGCTGCGGTGCGTTTTAAAATAGGCAATTTCCAGATCAAGATGTTTATGGTCCAGGGCAGCGATTACTTGTTGGACACCGGCATCCAGCTGCTGGAGGGGAATGATCATGCCTGTGTCGGGATCGACCGTACCGCGCAGGGAAACTTCCAGATAGTAATCGTGTCCATGACCGTTGCGGTTGTTGCACTTGTCGTAGATCTGTTGATTGAACGATTCATCCTCTTCCGGGATGTGCAGGCGGTGGGCCGCACTAAACGAATAGATTTTTGTCAGGCAAACGCTCCGCTGGCTCATTTCTCCCCCTGCCACACATCCACGTAAAGGTCGTGTCTTTCGTAAAGGCGAATGCGTTCCAGCGTAATGCCGGCTTCCTTGCGAATCTGCGCGTCGAGTAGATCGAACAGGACCAGGGCAATGTTTTCTGTGGTCGGGATGCGATTTTTAAAATAAGGCGTGTCCAGATTTAAAAATTTGTGGTCGAATTGCTCCACAATTTTACCGGCAATGGCTTTTAAGGTCGAAAGGTTAATAATCATGCCCGTCCTGGGATCGACCGGGCCGCTGACGGTTACGTGTAATTCGTAGTTGTGGCCGTGACCATAGGGAGAGGTACAAAGGCCAAAGACCTCTTTGTTTTTCTCTGCTGACCAGTCCTCTTTCCAATAACGGTGACTGGCCGAAAACTCAAATTTTTTGGAAATTGTTACGTTTTTCATGTTCTTTCCGGGCTTGTTTAAATCAACTTCTTGTAACGGTTTAATGCGATTTCATATTCCTTGAAAATCAGGCCCACGGCCATCCATCAAAATACAAAAAAAACAATGTACGGTAAAAGAAAGCCAGGCAAATAAATTTTGCCTGCTACTCCGCACGCGATAGCCTGTTTTTCTGTCCAACTACTCATCGTTTTCGACGGCAGCAGGAGGACAGGCCTCTTCTGTCTTGCGCTGTAACGTCCGGTTTTGCTCAGCCGCCTGAACCGGGCAGTAATGGTTAAGGTTCTCTGGGGCTCAGTTCCGGGCCGCTGGGTTCGAATTTACAACGTTCTCCATGGTAAAGTAGCCTTTATTGAATTTCGGGCAACAGGTCAATTAACTTTTTGGCCGAAGCCAGCCAGCTAAAGCGCATGGAGCGCAGATGGCCCTGCTGGCCCATCTTTTTTCTCAGGTACGGAGCCTGCACCAAAGTTAGTAATTTTTCCGTTAAGCAGGCAACATTTCCCGGAGGGCACAGAAAACCGCATTCCTCGCTAACCACTTCTGGAATGGCGGTGCTGGCGTACGTGACCACCGGTAATTTGAAAAACATGGCCTCTAAAAAAACCAGTCCAAACGTTTCGTGGTAGCTGGGTAAACAAAAGATATCGGCCTGGGCGTAATAAGAAGCCAATTGTTGTTGATCAGCCAGATCGCCCACAAAGGTAACCTGCGATTCCAGGCCAAGTTGTTGTGCCAGCGTTTTGTTTGCAGGAAGTTGGGGACCGCCGCCAACGATGATCAACCGGGTTTGCGGTTGTGATTGGGCCACATGGTAAAAGGCGCGTAGCAAATCGGCAATGCCTTTTCGGGGGTATTGGTGCGCCACGCTGAGTATCTGGATGCCATTTCTGAGTTGTGGCTGGCAATGTTCAGCCAGGACATTCCAGTAGGCATGGTCAATGCCCAGTGGAATCACCGAAATCCTTTCGCGGGGTACATGGTAGTATTCTACGATTTTTTGTGCGGTGTAGTTCGAAGGTACGACAACGCGGCTGGCGCTGCGTACGTTCTGGGCCTCTCTCTGCACCAGATGAGCGAGGATTCGTGCCGTTTGTCCTTTTTCAAATTGCACGATGTCGGCCAGAATGCCGGCATTGAGAACAAATTTGGGTTGATTTAAATGGTTAAGGGCAAAGCCGTCAAAGTCGCTGCCCACAATCAGATCAAAGTCATGCGGCGCAAATTTCAGCGTTTTGTTGAAGGTCAGACGTTGCACAGCCAGGTTTAAATAGGAAGCTGCACTAAATTGCGGGTGCAGGAGAGTCACCTGATGTCCGAGCGTTTTTAAGGCCTGGCTGTAGCCTAAAATCATGCGCACCACTCCGGAGCCGGTGGTTAAATCCAGAGGGAAAGAGGTAATGAGCGCGATTTTTAGGTTCTGACGTTTAGACATTGCGGAAGAATTCGTCCAGTCCGTTGTTGTACGAAGGTTCCTGCAGCGCATCGCTTAAATCGTTTTCACGGGCGATTTTTTTGGCAAACACCTGAATTTGGCCGGCGATGTGATCGTCTTCTCCCCTGAGCAGAACGGCCAGAAAACGCTCAAAAAAGTGTTGCGGCTGTCCCCAGATTTTATTGATCTTTTCATTGCCCAATTCACATTTAGCCATCAAAAAGGGATCCTGACGCAATTTACCTTCGATCCAGGAAAAGGGGAAAAGTTGCTGTACCTGTACAATGAGTTGGTTGCAAGCTTCGAGTACGCGGTCAACCTGTTGAAAACTGCTCTGATCGAGCAGCAGATCAATGCCCGTTTCCAGATAGTACATGCGTTCCAGAAACAGATTGACCGTCAGGCCGCGCCAGATCATTCCAAACTGCGGGGCAATGATCAGCGGTGAAGGGGTTAATTTTTTAATCTGATCGACCGCGTATTTTAAAACGCTGCCTGATGGGATATGGGGCTGGTGAAATTTACGCACCACATCCCAATCCTCTTCCAGGGCGTAAAGACGGCCGGCCTGAGGAAAATCCACAAGAGAGCTGAACAAAATACCGGAAAACAGAACACGCGACTGCACATCATAAATCATAAATGATTCCTGATCCGGGGCAAAGGGCACGTTAATGATTTGCAGAGTATGATCGGTAGCCAGTTTAAGGATGTTTTTTTGTAAAGTGTCTGTTGGCTTAACGTAACGGGGATTGACGCCCAGCGGCTTCATGTAGGAAAGAATTTGTCGGCTGGTCAGGTAGATCAGCTTTTTGTTGGCCTCATTAAATTTCTGGAAATTAAGCAGCAATTCCGGCGAGCCACTGGTAATAGCCAGTACGTGAACCTGGGATAGGTTGTTGAGCAAAGCGGTGATCTTTTCCTGATGTGGCTCAAAATAGCGCACATCTCCAGGATAGAACAGCATATTGATCTTCTTTTCGGTTGATTCAAACGTACGTACGAAGCTGTTCACCTGGAGATGCTGGTCGAGATCGCGATGCCCAACCCACCACAGGCTTTGCTCGACGACAGGAATCAATTCATTGAGTTTGGGCTGTACGGTTTTGGGCAATTTGCGCTTAATGAGTTCCGGTTTTAGCCCGATGTCGTCCGGCCGAATGACAAACAGGCCGTGATTCCACATGCGCAGATGGTCCAGGGCGCGCGTGGGCGAAAAATCGGAGTAAACGACCTCGGCAATATCGCCCTTCTCCAGAATAATTTTTCCGGTTTCTCCCTGATTGTACAGAATGATGGCCCCACTAATGCTTTTTTCATGGCAAAGTTGAAGAATGTCGTCCAAGGAGTAATCTTCCAGGGTTCCTTTAAGCTGAACGACCAGCTCGCGCGTATTTTTGATTCTGCGGAAAATAGCTTCGATTTTAGCCATGACTTCATCGAGATTAAAGGGTTTGAGGATGAAGTCGTCGCCGCCGGCTTTGATTCCTTCCAGCAACTGATCGCTTTTAGCCGTTAGAAAGATAAATGGCAGGTTGCGCGTCAATTCATTGTTGCGAATCATCTTGCAGAATTCAATGCCGTTCACTTCGGGCATGGCAATGTCGGAAATGATCAGATCTGGCAGAGTGTTATTAATCGCCTTCCAGGCTTCTTCCACATTCTGGGCTGTGATCACTTCGAAGTCGCCGGAAAGTTCAAAAATACGCTGTAAAGACTGCAGGATGGATTCTTCATCATCCACAATTAAAACCGTGCGTCTGCTTGACATGACTGTTTCCCTGAATATTAATTTTAGGCAAAAGATAGGCATAAAATAAGCATGATTCAAAAGATTTGATTTTTCACTTAAAATTTGGCAATTTTATTATTCAATAAAAAGAAAAAAGCGAGGATTTTATGGCCGATTTAGTAACCAAAATTCGCAAGGCAATAGAAGACACCCTGGACACGGCGAAAAACAACGCACAAAATCTGAAAGAGATCGCTCAGGATTACGGAAAGACCGCCCGTTTAAAGTTCGAATTGCACCAGTTAAAAATCAGTAAACGCAAGAAATATGAGTTGTTGGGCAAAACGGTTTTTCCTTATTTAGCGGCCAATGATTACAAGGGCTTAAAAAAACACGAAACGCTCAATGTGTTACTGGATGAAATTAAAAATTTGATTAATCAGATCCGGTTGACTCAAAATGAGCTGGAAGAGCATCTAAAGAACAGAGAAGCCGGAAGCGAGCGAGAGCCAAAAGAAAAAATTAAGGAGGAAATCCAACAGATTGAGTCGGAAATTGAATCGCGATTAGAAGAAATCAAAAAAATTCAGGAAGGGACCTGATTTAAATAGTTAAGATACGAAGAACATAACATATCCCGAGTCCGTGGGGGTGCTTCTGACTGAGTTGTGGTCAGAGGCTGAGAACATACCCCTTGAACCTGATCTGGGTAATACCAGCGCAGGAAACGGCTAAGCAACATTTTGAAGAGCCATTTCCTGCGAGGGAAATGGCTCTTTTTTTTGTTGGGCACAAGCTAAAGCTTGTGTTACGAGTTGATGGTGGAAGTTGGAGGAGGTGGAACGAGCTGAAGCTCGTGTTACGAGCATAAGCTAAAGCCCTGGTGTAGGGCGAATGAGGAATTTGTGTAAAAAGAAAACATGTTTCATTTGATAGAGGAGAATATCATGCGTTCTGTTTTAATCCCTCTTTTATTTGTTTTGGTTCTGGCAAACTTGTTGTTTGCGCAAAACAACTACGTCATCTCCGGCATTGTAATAGACGCCAGCAATGGACAGGGATTAGCCGGAGCTAATGTTTTTATCCCTTCTACTTCCATTGGAACTACAACGGATCCGGAGGGTTATTTCCGCCTACCGGCTTTACCGGCTGGGGAGTACGACCTGCATGTTACTTACATGGGTTACAGTGAACGGACTATTCATCTGAAGCGGCTGACAGCAGACACCTCAATCACCATTTCACTGGATCAGGATGTGTTAAAAGGGCCCAGAATTACCATTACTGCCACACGGGCCATTGAACGCGTTACGCCGGTTACCTTCAGTTCCCTGCAGCGTCAGGAAATTGCCACACGACGAACCATCCAGGACATTCCCGAAGTGCTTTCGGAATTACCTTCCACCACCTTTTATTCCGAAAGCGGAACGGGCATGGGCTACAGCTATTTGAGCATTCGCGGATTTGGTCAACGCAGAATTTCGGTCATGATCAATGGCGTGCCGCAGAACGATCCTGAAGATCACAATGTGTACTGGGTGGATTTTCCTGACTTCCTGAGCAATGTGGAAAATATTCAGGTACAGCGCGGGGCAGGAAGCGCCTTTTACGGCCCTCCGGCCATCGGCGGCTCAATTAATATTTTGACCAACTACTTTTCGGTTCAAAGAAGTCTGACCGCCTCGGTGGGCATCGGTTCGTTTAACACAAAGCGCTATTCTCTGGCTTACAATTCCGGGCTGTTAAAAGATCGTTTTGTGCTTTACGCCCGACTGTCCCGCATTCAGACCGATGGCTATCGGGATTTAGCTTACATCGATTTTAAAAGTTACTTTTTAGGCGCTGCCTATTACACCCAAAACAGTACCCTGCGCCTGCAGTTTTACGGCGGCCCCATTGAAGATGGCCTGACTTACACTGGTATTCCCAAAGAGTACAATTCAGATGCCAAACTGCGAAAAATGAATTTTAACTGGTGGGATTACGCTGATGATGGAAAAACGATCTATTATTCCCTCCGACGCAAAGATGAGATCGAAAATTTTAATCAACCCCATTTTGAAATTTTGCATGAGTACCGGCTTAACGAAAAGATAACCCTGAACAATACGCTGTTCTACATTAAAGGCTACGGCTTTTTTGATTACGATGGCAGCTGGGGAACCCCGGAATATTTCCGCCTGACCCCGGAATATGGCTATGATGTGCAGGAGATTCCGGCCGACGCGCTGATACGGGCCTATGTGGACAATGACCAGCTGGGCTGGTACCCGCAGTTGTACATTAAGTCGCAATTAGGCGAATTTGTGCTGGGCGCAGAATTGCGCGCTCATCGGTCCCTGCACTGGGGACGTTTACAGAAAGGGAGTGGTTTGCCAGCCGATGTGGTTGGGGATGGCGCGCGGCGTTATTACCAGTACAAAGGGGCTAAAGACATCGCATCCGTTTATCTGCACCAAACGTCGCGCATCAGGCCGCGGCTGATGCTCATGTCCGATTTACAGTACACTTACAAAAGATACCGCCTGTACGACGAAAAATATGTGGGCAACGATTTCAGCGTTCCCTACCACTTTGTAAATCCACGCCTGGGATTAAATTACAATCTGACTTCGCGGCTTAATGCCTACACCAATCTGTCGTACACCCAGCGCGAACCGCGTCTAAAAAATCTGTACGACGCCGCTGAATCCAGCTATCCGGAAGACTGGGGCTACAAGGTTCCGCAGTTTGCCCTGAATCCCGATGGCACCTACAACTTTAACAAGCCGCTGGTCAAGCCCGAGGCGCTGACCGACATCGAATTCGGGATCGGTTATCATGCCAATGATCTGCAACTGAATCTGAATTACTACTACATGAATTTTAAGAATGAGATTATTAAAAGCGGACAGCTGGATCGGTTTGGTCAGCCCATTACCGGGAATGCCGACCGCACACGGCATCAGGGCGTGGAGTTCAGTACGCGATTACAATTGACGCCTCGCTGGAAACTCCACTTAAATTTCACCAAGAGCGAAAACAAATTGCTCGACTACAAGGTGTACGATTGGTCGGGTCAGGCCACAGACCTGAGCGGCCACACCATTGCCGGTTTTCCGGATGTGATTGCCAATGGTCGGTTGACCTATAACTGGCGTAAGTGGTACGCTTCCCTGCAATGGCGCTACCAGTCTGCTTTTTACACCGATAATTACCAGGACGAGCACAACAAGGTCGATGCTTTTGACCTGTTCAATTTTGATCTGCGCTACCAGTTTCATTTGACGGGCGGCGTAAACCTGACGGCGCAGTTGCACGTTGCAAATGTTCTGAATAAAAAGTACCTTGTCCATGGCGAGGGGCAGGAATTTTTCCCCGGTGCGCCCAGAAGTTATTTTCTTAACTTTAAAATTACCTACTAATTTTAATTTGGGTAATCGCGATCTGGGGAAAGACCCAATGTCGGTCGGGGAGGAAGACTCTCCTCCCCTTGCCTTTTTGGCCAGAGAGCGAAATAGATGTCAGACATTTAAATCACCTACAGGGGCAAAAGCGCTAAAGGGTACCGTCGTCACTAAAAAAAGGAGCGACAAAGCATTTTCCCCTGCTTTACCATAAAGGAGCAACCATGAAAAAAACTGTAGCCATCATTCTGAACGGAGAGGGCCTTGAAGCTGAGCGATTACAACAGGCGCTGCAAGGGGTTGCCGTGCTCATTGCTGCGGATGGCGGGGCAAATTATTGCCGGCAGCACAAAATACCGCCTCACTACATTATCGGCGATCTGGACTCCATTAAAAAGGCTTCCAGAAACCGGTTTGAACAGAGCGAACTGATTTACCTGGCCGATCAGTATTCCACAGACCTGGAAAAGGCTTTAATCCTGGCCGAAAGCAAAAAACCCGATTGCTTACGCATTTTAAACGCCACGGGTAAGCGAAGCGATCATGCCCTGGCCAACCTGTTATTTCTGGCTCAAGCGAGTAAGCGCATGGAAGTTGAGGTCATCGATAATTTCGGCCGCTTAACATTTTTACAGGCAGGCGAACACCGTTTCGATCTGGCCAGAGGACAGACCATCTCCTTTTTGTCCGTTTCTGCGGTGCGCAATCTGACGCTTTCCGGTTTTCAATATCCTTTAACCGCGCAGACGTTCGATGATTTTTTTGTAGGAATCAGCAACGTGGTGGCCGAATCGCCCTGTTCGGTTGCTTTTGATGAAGGCACATTGATCATGTACGAGGTGCAACGTTTTGAGTAAAGCACTATGGCTGGATCTTTTACCTGTTGTGCTTTACGTATTATTGCTTTTGTGGGTCGGATTTCGCGCCCGTAGCCAGGATGGCGATGAAAAGGAATTTTTGCTGAGCGGGCGCCGATTGACCCTGCCCGCATTTGTGGCCACCCTGGTCTCCACCTGGTACGGCGGTATTTTGGGCATTGGCGAGTTTGTCTATCAGGCCGGGGTTTCGGCCTGGCTGGTGATGGGATTGCCCTACTACCTTTTTGCCCTGCTCTTTGCGTTGTTCCTGGCCCCGCGCATCAGACGCGCTGAAAATGTTTCCATCCCTGACATGATGTACCGCATGCATGGCCGAAAGGTAGGAGCCATCAGCGCTTTGTTTATTGTGCTCATGACCTCGCCGGCGCCCTACATTTTAATGTTAGGAGTTCTGTTACAATATTTTTTCCATCTGAATCTGTTGCCGGCCATTGTACTGAGCGCCCTTTTTTCCATCATCTATGTTTACTGGGGAGGTTTCCGATCGGTGGTGGAAACCGACAAGCTGCAATTTATTTTCATGTTCAGCGGTTTTCTACTGCTCGTTGGCTACCTGAGCACCACACAGCCAAGCCCCTGGCAGGTCTTCCAGCAGCTGGACGGGCCGCACGCATCACTTAAGGGCACGCTCTCCTGGCAGCAGATTATTGTCTGGTTTTTCATTGCCAGCTGGACGTTTATTGATCCTGGTTTTCATCAACGCTGTGCGGCGGCCCGTTCGCCTCAGGTGGCGCGACGCGGCATCCTGATCTCCATTGCCTTCTGGGCCCTGTTCGATGCCTTAACCCTGACCAGCGGCCTGTACGCCTTTGTGCTGTTGCCAGACATCAGACCCATTTTAGCCTACCCGGCCCTGGCCACTCAGTATTTGCCGCCCTTTTTGCGCGGATTGTTCTTTGTCGGTTTGTTGGCCACCATCATGTCCACCATCGATAGCTACACATTCTTGTCGGCCATTGGCATTGGCCGCGATTTAATCTGGGAACTGAAAAAGCAAAAGACAAAAAGCGCCAATTCGTTCGTCAAGGTAGGACTGATTCTCACCGGATTTGTGGCCGTAGGCATGGCCTATTTAATCCCTTCGGTTGTGCAGCTCTGGTACAGTCTGGGCAGCCTGTTCATTCCGCCGTTGATCTTTCCGGTCATCGGAGCCTACTTCTCTAAATTAAAATTGCCATCCGGCTATTTTGTTGTGATGATGGGGGGGAGCTTTACAATTGGACTGGCCCTGTTTTTGTGGGGCAACCTGCACGCCAGAGGCGGCGTAGCCCATTACCCTTTGGGGCTGGAGCCTTTCTTCCATGCGCTGATTTTTTCGGTAGGTATTTTGGTACTGGGGTTAATCACTCGTAGCGCAAGGCATTGATGGGGTTCATGTTGGCGGCCCGCGATGCCGGATAAAGGCCGGCCAGAATACCTACCAGCGAAGTGACCAGCAAAGAACTGATCACAGCCCACAGCGGAATAGTAAACGGAATTTGCAATGAACTGCCCACCAGGGCAGCCAGCAAAAAGCCGCTTACCATACCGACCAGGCCGCCCACAAGGCTTAGAACAACCGATTCGCTGAGAAATTGCATTAAAATCACCGCCCGCCGCGCGCCCACGGCTTTACGAATGCCAATTTCACGCGTACGTTCTGTTACGGTAACCAGCATGATGTTCATCACGCCAATGCTGCCGACCAGTAAGGAAATCAGCCCTAAAAAGATGCCTGCCAGGCGCACTTTACTGGCAATGTTGTTAAACGATTGAATGAGGGTATCGTTGGTAAAAATGGAAAAATCGTTTTCTTTGCCGGGCGGAATTTTACGCTCTTTGCGTAACACGCCGATCACCTGATCCATGGCTGCCTGCATGTCCGCTTGGGGCTTAACCATCACCGTAATTTTACAAGAACGTTTTTTGCCCCTGATGTCTTCAAAGGTGGTGATGGGGATGATCAGACGGTTGTCGCGGCTTTCGCCAAAGGTGGAGCTGCCCATCTTTTCCAGGATGCCGGTCACGCGAAAGCGCTTGCCAAACAGCTTAATCTCTTTGCCCAACGGATCTTCAAAAGGGAACAACTCTTCCACCACATCCATGCCCAGCACCACCACATTGCGGTGGAAACGCACATCGTCCCTGGTGATGGGCCGTCCTTCGCTGACAAAATAGCCGTTGTTGGGAAAGAATTCTGGTTCAGCGCCGGCCACGGAAATGGTAGGATTGGTTGTTTTGTCTTTGTACTTTACACTCACATTGTACTCCCAGATTTCCGCGCCAACAAACTGCACCAGATCGCAATTTTGGCGAATGGCCCGGGCCAGCGCCTTGTCCAGCCTTTTGCGTGGTTTCTTTTTTCTAAAGCCCACCTGAATACCGGTAAAAATTTCATCACGTTGAACCTGAAAAGTGTTGGCCCCCAGAATATTCAGCTCTTTCTGGATGGAATGGTTGTAACCTTCCAGAATGGACACGATGAAAATGACTGTGGCAATGCCAATGCTGATGCCCAGGGCCGTTAAAAACGACCGGAACTTGCTACTACGAATTTGGTCCAGGGCGATGTGTAAATTTTCTTTGATTAACATGATCGTTTGTTCTCACTCGTAGCGTAATGATTCAATGGGATTTAAACGGGCTGCTTTGTAAGCCGGGTAAAATCCGGCCAGAACCCCGACAAACCCCGAAAAACCAAAGCCAATTAAGATCGAGGTCAGGCTGACCGTGCCGCTCAAATTCATCTGAGAGAGCACCATGCTTCCGGCAAAAAAGCCCAGCACAATGCCAATTAAGCCACCGATGGAAGAAATGACGATGGCTTCGAACAGAAACTGGCTTAAAATGTTGTTGCGCGTGGCGCCAATCGCTTTGCGGATACCGATTTCCCGCGTCCGTTCTGCCACGCTGACCAGCATGATGTTCATGATGCCAATACCGCCCACAACTAACGAAATTCCGCCAATGACAAAGACAATGGCAAACAGGGTGGTGGTCAAACTCCTGTACAGATCGGTCAACATGTCCTGCTGGTTAATGGAGAAGTCGTCTTCTTTGGTCGGCGGCACTTTGCGCACGCGGCGTAAGATGCTGCGAATCTGATCTTTCATTTCTTCCAGGCGCTCAGGTTGGGTGGTGAGGGCAATCCGCATTTCGCGATGGCCGCCGTAAACGCGCCGGAACGTACCAAAGGGCACAATCAGGAAGTTGTCCATGCTCTGGCCAAAAAAGTTGCCCTTGCGTTCCAGAACGCCGATTACCAGGTACTTGCGATCACCAATAAAGATGCGCTTGCCAATGGGGTTGGCTTTTTCAAAGAGCTGATCGGCCACTTCGCGGCCCAGAACGCAAACATAGCGGTTGTAATGGACATCCAGTTCCGTTAAAAAGCGGCCCAGCTCCGGAGCGACATTTCCGGTGTACACATATTCCTGATTGGTGCCAATGACGAACAAGTTTTCAAATTTTTTATTTTTGTAGCGAATGGATTTCATGGAAAAGACTTCCGGCGAGATGTGTTCCGCTGCGCGACAATATTTGGCCAGGGCCTGGTACTCCTTGTAGGTAATGGGCTTACGGTTCCTATACTTCCAGAAATCGCCTTTAATGACCCAGGGATATTTCTGCACGTAAACGGTGCTGGCTCCGATATTGGAGAGCTGGCCGAAGACGTATTTGTTCAGGCCTTCGATTGTGGTCCAGATGGTGATGATGGTGGTCACGCCGATTAAAATGCCCAGGGTGGTCAAAATGGAGCGCAGCTTGTGACTGACCAGCGCCTGCCAGGCCATGATCAAATATTCTGAAAGGTGCGAGAAAAAAGCGTTTAAGGTTGTCATCAGCGATTTAACTCGTCTTTGATGATTTCACCATCCAATAAGCGAATGATGCGCTGGCATTTTCGGGCGATCTCTTCTTCATGGGTGACCAGAATAATGGTGTTGCCTGCCTGGTTCAATTCCTCAAAAATTTGCATGATCTCTTCGCCGGTTCTGGAATCCAGATTGCCGGTCGGTTCGTCGGCTAAAATAAGCGAAGGATTGTTAACCAGGGCGCGGGCAATGGCCACGCGTTGGCGCTGACCGCCCGAAAGTTCATTGGGCCGGTGATGAGCCCGATCGGCCAGGCCCACGCGTTCCAGCATTTCCATGGCGATTTCCCGGCGTTTGGAACGCGGGGTTCCGTTGTAGATCAAAGGAAGCTCCACATTGTGTAGAGCGCTGGCCCTGGGTAACAGGTTGAACGTCTGGAAAACAAAACCGATCTCTTTGTTGCGAATGTGGGCCAACTGGTCGTCCGTCAGGTTGTGGACATCCTGATCGTTCAAAATGTAACGGCCGCTGGTTGGCACGTCCAGGCAACCGATGATGTTCATCAGAGTCGATTTGCCGGAGCCGCTGGGCCCCATGACGGCGACGTACTCGTTGCGCTCAATGGTCAGATTAATGTTGTTCAGAGCCCGGACTTTAACTTTTCCCAGTTCATAAATTTTGCTCAGGTTTTCAACGCGGATTAACATCAGTCTTTTTTCACCTCTTTTTTAACTCGTACGGTCTGCCCGTTTTTCAGGGTTTTGGTTAACAGGCGGAACGGCCCGGTGATGACCTCTTCCCCTTCTTGCAAACCTTCCAACACCGCGTAATGTGTGTCATCGCTAATGCCCAGTTTAACCGGTCTGATCTCGGCTTTGCCGTCTTTGACGACAAAAACCACTTCGCGCAAGTCTTCTTCTTTAACGCTGGAAGGGCGGTCAGGTTTTGAGGTCTTTTTGGGATTTTGCCCTTCGATTTCATCTTTGCTGCGCACCGTTACGGCCTGAATGGGCACTTTAATAACGTTGTCCAGGCGTTTGGTCAAAATATCGACCGTGGTGCTCATTCCCGGGCGGAAGCGCGGATCGGGATGGTCGATGGTAACCGTGACCTCAAAATTGGTTACCTGTTCTGTGGTGCCCTGGCCGCGGGTGATGGCGGAATGGGCAATTTGCGTCACCACGCCCCGATAGCTGGTGTCCGGGAAGGCATCCACCTCAACAATCGCCGAATCGCCCGGCTCAATATTGACCACATCATTTTCGTCGATTTCCACCACGGCTTCCATTACCGAAAGATCAGAAACCACCAGAATAACGTCTTCCTGAAACTGGGCGCCTAAGGTCATTTCGCCTTCTTCTTTGTTAACGCGCGTCACAACGCCATCGATGGTGGCAAATAGCCGCGTTTTGTCCAGCGAATCCTGGGCTTCCTTTAAGGCTGCTTCGGCCTGCAGACGGTTGCTCATGGCTGCTTCGTAATTCGCTTCGGCAGCTTCTAAATCGGCCTGTGAAACCAGCTTGCGTTCGTACAATTGTTTGGTGCGCATTAACTCGCTGTGCGCTTTTTTTTCGTTAGCTTTGGCTGCCAGCAGTTGCGATTCGGCCTGCTGAACGCTGGCAATGTAACGCTCCGGATCCAACTCCACTAAAAGCTGACCTTTTTTAACAGAATCTCCTTCGCGCACATGAAGACGCACAATTTTACCGGCAACCTGAGCGCTAACCTTGACCTCCGTGGCTGCCTTGATTTGCCCTGAGCCGGTTACTTTTTGCTGGACCGTGCCTCTGGTTACCTTCTCGGTGATGACAAGCGGACCGCGGTCTCTTTTTAAAAGATTACCTGCAACAAGCAAAGCAATGAGCAGCAGAATGCCTGCGCTAATTAAAATTTTTTTCTTTTTCATTGTCGGGCTTCCCCATTTTTTCTGGTTAATATGGCGCTCCTGTGCTTGTTCGTCGGATGGCCCGTCCGGTTAAGACGCGCAGGAGCGCGCTTGCTGTAAGAAGAGTCATTCATAAGCAACATCATCCAGCTAATTCTTCATTGCCGGGTTGAAGCGATTATCTGTTTTCGATCTTTTCTTTAATTTTGGCGTAACTCAATCCCAGTTGATTATCCAATTGCGCTAATAACAGCTGCGCATTGTACTCTGTAGAAACCAGGGTCTCTTCGGCTCTGGTTAAATTGACCTGCGCTTCACGAACCTCTAATTGCGTTCCGGCGCCGATGTTGTAGCGTTCCTGAGCCAGACGGTACTCTTCCTTAGCCGCTTCTAAATTTTCCTGATTGATTTTGATCATTTCCAGGGTGGAAAGGTAGTTTTGGTAGGTTTTATGAATTTCGGATTTTAAACTGCGTTTGTAATCTTCCAGCTGTTCCATGGCCATTTTCCGGTTCAGTTGCGCCTTTTGAATATCGGCATAATCCGAAAAGCCGTTGAAAAGATTCAATGAAAGATTGATGCCGTATCGGATCTGATAGTTTTGATCGTAATCAGAAAAGACCTTAATGGCCGATTCGTGAAAGCGGTCGTAATTGAGGTACACGGAGATTCTGGGGAAATTTAAGCCTTTGGCCATTTTCAGAGAAAGGGTACTGGATTTGATGTTCAGCAGGTCCTTTTTCAATAATGGCTGATGCTGCCAGGCGGTCTTAAAGAGTTCGTCCAATTGGGGAATTTCGCCGGGCAGATCAAATTCCGGTTGCACTTCAATCGGGGTTAGGGGATCGCGTCCCAACAGCAGATTCAATTTCTTGCGCGCTTCTTCGTAAACATTCTTCTGGTTCAGATAATTAATCTTGTCGTTGCCTAAATTTACCTTGGCGCGGTACACATCGACCTGTGCCGTGGCCCCCAGTTCAAACATTTTTTGCGAGCGTTCCAATTGGGCCTGGCTACGTTCAATAGCTACTCTGTACACATCGAGTAGTTTTTTTTGTTTGATCACGTCAAAATAGGCCTGTTGTACCTGAAAAATAATGGTATTGCGATCGCTCTCGTACTGATGCTTTGTAGCTTCGTAATCGGTTTTTGATTTACGAATTTGGTTCCACCAGATTCCGCCGTCGAAAATGGTTTGCGAAATGGTCAAATTGGCTGAAGACGAGGAGCGCGTTTGCTTTTCAATTTTACGCGTTCTCTGCTCGTAGATCACATTACCGGTTTCCGGATCGATGCCCACCGGTTCGTTGCTCAGGTATTCTGAAGGCCCGGTTTCAATTTCGCCCCTGCCAGCCGATACGCTGACCTGAGGCAAAATGCCCCGATAGCTCTTCAACACGTCAAAATCAGCGGCTTTTTTCATGTAATAGGAAGCGCGTAAGGTGTAATTGTTTTGCAGGGCCAGTTCGATACACTCTTCCAGGGTTAGCAAGGATGTTTCCCCTCTGGCTTGCTGCGCTTTGCCCCGGCCAGGGAGGCTGATGACCAATAGTAATATGAATAGTATTGCACCACGAATTCCGTGCCTCATTACAAACTCCTTTGTTTAGATAAACAAGCGGCTAAATC
Organism: Caldithrix sp.; assembly: GCF_056497305.1. NCBI lineage: Bacteria > Pseudomonadati > Calditrichota > Calditrichia > Calditrichales > Calditrichaceae > Caldithrix > Caldithrix sp. The sequence goes on from NZ_JBSMDE010000103.1 coordinate 42,871, forward strand.
CCAGGCTGATTAATACATAAATAATGTAAAGGGAAATAACCGTAATGTACGATTTTTTTGCGCTAAACCGATAGATCATGCCAAAACCGATGGCCCACAAAATGACCTTCCAGATGGCGAAAATGTCGACGGCATTTAAAAGTTGAAAGAGCACCGTTTTGTTTTTCTGCGGATCCATGAATAAGGCCAGACTGGTGTACACCTCCATGGAGTTTTTTTGTAGAATCATAAACATTTTAACGGGCATTTCCACAAGACTAACGATGTTGCCCCATACATAGAGCGCAAACATCTGCTTAAAGGTTGCCTTTCCTCCCAGAAAGAAATTGCCGACTAACAAAAACAGACCGGCTGCTATGGCGTAAACAACAGCAATGCCAATCACGCTACCCAAAACGGATTGAATATAGTAGGTGGTTGGCGACATATTGTCGATTTGCTCCAGAGCCATGTCTTTCATCTCTTCGGTCATCTTATTGGAGTCGAGGATCATTTGTTTGCGATATTCCAGCATCTGGTCCTTGGTCACCACGGTAAACACAATGCTCATTAAGATAATCAAAAGAAAAGGTAATAACCAGGTGGGATTATTGCGCAAATGGTCAAAGAAACTTACCGGATCGCTAAACACTTTAACCAGTTGCTGACTGGCAGAAAGTTTGGCAACCACGGGTTCGTTTTTAACTTCTGACGATTCATCAGGTTGTTTGTTTTGATCATTGTGGTTGTTTAAGATTTCAGTCATTTTGTACCCTTTCATTTTGATTAGGTATTAACGTGTAATTTTAACAAAAGTTGCTATTAATACAAGTGTGAAATAAAAAAATTCAAACAAATGTGTCAGGGTGCAAAATTTTGAACCGTGATTGGCTTGATTTAGGGATTAGCGTGATTAGAATACTTCATCCGAAAGGGCTGACGTCTTAGCCTGCGAAAAACTTGGTTAATGCGTAACGCGCGACGAGTAATGAGTTCCTCCCACAAACGAAAGCTTTTAATCATCACCGATCAGTCTCAAAAACTTTAAACCTATTTCAAGGTTTGACAGTCAAGGTAATCCGCAAATGCCTTTACTGCCAGTTCAATACTATTTTCAAGAAAACAACTGCACAATATCTTCTTTTTCGAGATTCTTAAAGAAGGCGGCGTCGGTGGTAATCAATTGTTCCGCCAGATTTTTCTTTTTTTGCTGCAGGGCCAGAATCTTTTCTTCTACGGTGCCTCTGGTAATCATTTTGTACACAAACACCTTTTTGCTCTGTCCGATGCGGTGTGCGCGATCCATGGCCTGCGCTTCTACAGCCGGATTCCACCAGGGATCCAGATGAATCACATAATCAGCTGCCGTAAGATTTAAACCCAGCCCGCCGGCCTTAAGGGAGATTAAGAAAATTTTGATCTTAGAGTTGTCCTGAAATTTATCCACCAACTTCTGACGATTTTTGGTGCGCCCGTCCAGATAGAGGTAGGGAATAAGACGCTGATCCAGCCCTTTACGCACCAGGGTAAGCGCTTTGACAAACTGCGAAAAGAGCAGAACTTTATGGCCTTCTGAAAGCACTTCTTCCAGGATGTCAAACAGGGCATCGAATTTACCAGAATCCGGTTTGCTGTTTTTTTCAACCATGGCCGGATGAATGGCCAGCTGACGCAAGCGGGTTAGCCCTTCTAATACTTTCATTTTTGAGCGATTAAGTCCCTTTTCATTAATGGCTTTTAAGATCAGCGCGCGGTAGTAGTCGCGCCATTTTACGTAAGCCTTTTGTTGTTGTTCGCTCATGTCGCAAAACAGGATGTTTTCCACTTTAGGCGGCAGTTCTTTGGCCACCATGTCTTTGGTCCTTCTCAGAATGAAGGGGTAGATGAGGCGGCGCAGTTGTTCCGCTTTTTCCTGATCGCCCTTTTTTTCGATGGCTGCGCCAAAGTGCCTGGTAAACGCCTTTAAGGGGCCCAGCATGCCCGGATTAATGAACTGGAACTGCGACCACAGCTCTGCAAGATTGTTCTCAATGGGCGTGCCGGTCATCACCAGCCGATGTCGCGCTTTTAAGCGGTAGGCTGCGCGCGCCGTAACAGAGAGTGGATTTTTTATCTTTTGCGATTCGTCCAGAATGACGTAATGGAAAGAGATATCTTTTAATAGGTCAAAATCGCGCCAGAGAAGGGCGTACGAGGTGATGATTAAATCAAAATCTTTAAAGTGAACCGCGTCCTTCTTTCTCTCCATGCCAGAATGGACATAGACCTTTAACTCCGGCGTAAATTTTGCGGCTTCACGCTGCCAGTTAAAAATGACTGAGGTGGGGGCAACGATTAGTGACACCAGATTTTTTTTCAATTTTTCTTTATGCCATTGTAAAAGCGCCAGGGACTGAATGGTTTTGCCCAGCCCCATATCATCGGCCAGACAACCGCCCAGACCATATTCATTTAAAAAGACCAGCCAATCGAGGCCGGCTTTCTGATAGGGTCGTAGTTGTCCATGGAAGTTTTTGGGTAAATCCACTGAACGGATGTTTTTAAAGCTCTTTAATTTTTGTAGGTGTTCTTTAAAGGCCTGATCGGTTTCTGCCTGTGCCGAATCGTTTAGAATTTCTTCGATTAATAAGGCCTGAGTTTTAGAGAGGCGTACTGTACCGTCCTGCTTTGAATTACTGCCAAAGGTTTTAATCAGGCCTAACTTTTTAAGTGTGTCCTGGTCGATCCTTACCGCAGAACCGTCGCTTAAGCGAATAAAATTTTTGTTGTTTCGCAGGGCTTTCAGCGCTTCCTGATAGGACATGCGCAGTCCATCGAAGTCGATTTCCACATTAAGATCAAACCAATCTTCTCCGGAAGACACCTGTGTAATCAGTCGGGGTGCTACCCGGCGCACCTTTAATTTTTCCAATTTTTCTTCGCCGTAAATCTGGAATCCTTTTTTGGCCAGCTCCGGTAGAACGTCAAACAACCATTCTAAAACGTTTATTTTGGGGGACAAAACAAATTCTTTACCCTGCCTGACTAGATGATGCTCGGCCAGTATGTTCAAATAAAAGTTTTCCACTTCCTCCTGGCGGACAATGAGGAAGTATTGGTTTTCTTGCTTTTGTATTTTGTACTTTTTAAAAGGCAGCGCCGCTATTTCTATGGGTTTAACGGATTCTTGCTGCTCGCCATACGAAAAAGAAACGGAAATGAGCAGTTCCCCATCTTCTTCCGACAGATAAAGGGCTTTGTTTGTCAGGCTGTCCATTATGTTTAATTGTACAGAATTCGGAAGTTCTATGTTGATATTCGCTTCCAGATATTGAGGATAAACGGCATTTAAAAAATGGGGCATCTCTTTTTTTTCAATGATTAGTCCGGCTTCCGTTTTGCAAAAGGGAAAAAGGAGTCGGGCAGGAATATTTTGCCTGACCGGCCAGATTTTCATGTCATGGAAAAAATAGACCTGTTCGGAAGAGAGCAGGAAGAACGAATCATTTACCATTATTTTTTGCTTGCCATTTCCCTTTGTTAAAAACAGTTTAAGTACATAATGATCTTCTTCTTGTTCGATGGCAAAATGGAGGTCATACGCTTCTTTTAAAAATGTAATGGGAATCTTTTCGCCCATAGTTTTATAGTAAAAAAGGTAAGAATCACTTAAATAGCTTAAAATCTGGCCGTATTCGCTGCCATATTGGAAATTGGCATAGTTGGAAAAGCGGGATAGGCCATTTAATAATCCTAAAGCCATCAATTCATTGGGAGTGTTTTCGAAATCATACGAGCTGAAATAATTTAAATTGAAGTTGAGAGTGCGTCCCAGCATGCCATTCTTTTTAATATAATGTAAGTCGACTTTTATTTGCCAATAAGATGAATAAAAGGTAAATAAAAAAACCAGGCGATTGCGGGATTTGTTTTCAAGTTCAGGCTCTTTAGGTGGAACAAGCGCTTTCCAGGTCGGTTCTGAGTGAACAACATGCGCATCGGATTTTTGCCTTTGATCATATTCTAAAATTGTAGCAACGATATGTTTACAAATTTTGTCACTGGAGGTAAAAAAGGGGCAGGTGCAATCCACATGATAAGTATAATTTCTTTTTTGTATTTTTACTTCATATTGATTGGTACCAAAAACAATGCTTTCCACCTCGTCATCGGAAGTTCTGAGAATTCTGACGCGGTGGTTCTTGAAATAGGCTTTTCCCTTATTGAAAATCCTTGGCCCGACGACTTCTTTGAGATGCTCTAAATCGAATTCCATTGAAATTAAATCCTGCTTTAACTTGCTTTTTATTTAATCCTTTAAATTATAAATGAACAAAGGAAAAAGAAAATATTTTTATGGAGCTATTATACTTTAAAGCGGCAAACGGCTGAACTTTTTGAATTTTCTTTGTTGTGCTGTCGGAAATTCTGAAAGCAAATAAGAAAGTAACTGTTCTGAGAAATATGACTTCCTTAGTGGAGTTTGGTGTTGCTTGTTCTTTCTTAGGTGCATGAGATTAGAGAAAAGCGTAATTTTGCAAAAGATTAATATTCATGTTGCTGAGAGATGAATAATCTGTTTAAATCCTGTTATTAAAATGGATTAGTCCAGACTATTTGCTCTGAAACAGAAGAATTATTTGTCTTTTGCTCCCACAAAGCAGCAAACGGCTGTGCCCTGTATTAAACCTTGATGAGCAAGGCCAAACCTTTGGGATTATGTTCGTTTTCCTTACCAAGTGATATTTTAGAGAGAATAACCGAAGGTCCTGTCAACAAAATATCAGAACTTTTTGCCAGGAAATTTTTATGGCAAAATGTTAAGTTTGCGTAGAGTTTTTAGTTCTTCCTGAATATTTTATTTTTTCGTTTTCTACTGATTCAAGAAAATCAATAATGGTTTCTCTACTCATGGAGGTCATTGGTAACTGAATATGTTGTCCACCATTTGATGAAATTATAATAAAAGCTTTTCTTGTAATGAAATAAATTACTAAAAATATTAGAAACAATACAAAAGCGAGTATTTTGCCATCATTTTCAACCACGAATATACCAAATATAGAAATAAAAGCGAGAATTAAAAATACGGGATATGACTTTGTTACCAGACCACAGGAGGAAACCGAGTCCAGTGTTATGCTTATAAAATCAGATCCTCCCATTTTTTCATAATCATAACGTATTCGTTTATTTGTCAATGTTAAAATTTTATTATCGGATTCAAGAACGACTTGTTCGTCTGGTAAAAGATTATAGTTGTACTTCATATTTCCTCCTATCGTATCAAAATCATTTTCTTGCTTTCTATTTTATCGTTAAATCTGATCTGGTAATAATACACGCCACTGGAAACCGGTTGTCCAGAATCATTGGTGCCATCCCAGGTAACTTTGTAGCTGCCGGGTGATTGAGTTTTGTGAATGAGAGTCTTTACCTTTTGCCCTCGATTGTCATAAATATTCAATGTAATATTTCCTGTTTTGGGAAGGGAATATTGAATGGTGGTTGTGGGATTGAAAGGATTGGGATAATTCGGCGCTAAATTAAACCGTATAGGTCCTTGCAATGAATGATTAATAGTTGTTAGATCAGTACCAAATTCAAAGGAATATAAGCTGTCTTCAGAAACTAATAAAATTTCATTGATACCATTACCATCAATGTCACTAACAATTGCCTGTTTAATCTCACCGCTCACCTTTTTTTGTGCAATTAATTCTAAATTATTAGAAATAATTTTTAAAGTATCCGAAGAGGTTAGCCCAAACTCTATTTCTCCATCACCATTAAGATCGTTACCAAAAGCTATCCAACCTGAAATTGGGGATTGTTTCAATAGAGAAAGACTGTTATCCAGAATAACTTGATTGGTGAAGTATTTATTACCATTGGTGGCAATTATTTCTTTAACACCATCATGATTAATATCACAGGTAACGGCTCGCCAGTCAGCGTTATCTTTTCCATCGAAAGTATTTTCAATGGTTCCGGATAAATTAAAAACATGTATTTGACTTTTACCGTGGTAATAAGTTGGGTCGTGACCTTCAAATCCAATGATTTTATAGCTATTCGTATTATAAAAATCCACAAAACGATGGAAAGCGGCACCGTCATTGGGGTAATCATATATTTTATTCAACTCTAATTCACCATTTTCGTTTAATACCACTAACCGTAATTCGCCATCATTTATGTTATGACCTACAGCACCATTGTGCGAAGTGTAAACGGGTTCTGTAAATTCTAAAACATCATCATTGTCTATATCGGCAATTGAAACTCTGCTATTTCTAAAACCAATAAGCCCCATGTCAAAATACCAGAGAATATTTCCATCTAAATTATCAAAACAGACAACCCCTCTATTTGGATCAGAACCACCGTAATACCAGCCAGTTTTTGATGAAATTAATTTTCCATTAATAAAAACCTTGGGGTAAATTGATGCAGCAGCGGATGTTTGCTGAATAAATTGTTTCAAAAGTGTTCCATTCGCATCAAAAAAATATATCCCCGGATCGTCTAAATTTTCACTCCCTATTCCAATGTCAAGAATTCCGTCTTTATTAATATCAATTAAACTTGAAATGGCGCAGTTTCCATGGGGCAGAGTTTTATCTAAAATGGTAATGCCGTCTCTATCTAAAATTTTTAAATGATCATTCTTAACATATACTATTTCCAAAGATTCATCGCCATTAACATCACCAGTTAAAATAGTTATGCCACCTCCAGCAAAATCACCAAACACATCATCATTTATCATAAATTTTAAATTTAAAACATTATTAGTGGCTTTAGCGGTCGGGAAAGGATAAAAATAATTATCTTCTAAATCATAGCCAACATAATTCCAACCTTCTTGCTTATCAGTATAAAGATTTCCATATCTATCCACATTGGATATTCGTATTTCATCTATAATTCCTCTAAAATAATGAGGTTTTGCTGCATAACCATTTTTCCCTAACCAAATCATATCATCAGGGTTAGCAAGATTTAAGTTTTCAATGGATTCGTCCTGTAATTCGTCATTTAGAAATAATCGTTCTGTTTCACCATCATAAGTCAAAGCAACTTTATACCAGGTCTCTGGTTGTATTGCTTTTGATCTTAGATTCTTCATTGGATTCATTGAGTTATCAGGAAAGAAATATCCATCAACAACTAATGAATCTTTTTGATTCACATAGGTTACTAAAAGAGTTGCTAAAGGATTACTGCTCCCATAACGAGTAAGTACAAATTGATAACCATAATCGGTAGCTTTCTCATTTAATTTAAACCACATTTCAATAGTGCATTGTTCAAAATTTTGTAAAGATGATGAGACTGGAACCTTGGAATAAGATGTTCCATCAACTTTAAATTCCAGTGCATTTCCAAATAAGCCATGGGATGTCCAAAGAGCGCTTTCTAAGTTGCCATCGTTGTGATTATTTGTTGCGTCATAAAAAATGCTGCCCGATCTTTCATTAAAATGCCACAATGCTGCAGTGAACTCGTCAAGTGTGAATTCCTGTTTATTAAAAGTTTCAAATTTTCCGACTGTTATACTACTTCTATATGCTCCCATTCTGGTAGAATTTCCATCAGGTTGATATAACGCTCTATTGATAAAACCTGCATTATCAATATAATTTTTGTCCGTCAAGCCAAACCCAAGTTCATAATTGGTTATTTTTGTGGCATATTTTTTGGTCCCATCTTTATACACAAGTTCTATGGCATCAATATTACTGCCTACCTGATCATTAAAATATTTATATGGGAAAAAGCAATCAATTGTAATACAATCTCCTGTATTTGTTTCATTTCCCAAACTGTCACTAATGTAAACATCATAGAATTCAGTACCTGTAGAAAAATCATTTTTAAATCTGTTTTCCTTATTAATGTTTACAAATAAACGTTGATCATTGACATCAAAACTATGAACATGCACCCCACTACTTTCTTCATAAATGTTTAATTGGGCAAGATTCTGTGTCAAGCTTTGACCAAAGGTTAACAATATAAATACAGAATTAAGGATTAAGCTGATAAAAATATTTCGATATAATTTTTTCATGATGCGCCCCTCCTAAAGTTTTTAATAATTTTTTACAAAACATCAAAATTTACTTTATTCTCAAATTGAAAAAATCTTTATCTAAATTCATGTTTGTGACGTTGAATCATGAAGTGTAATAAATTCAGTTCTCTAATTATTGTTTAAATATTGCTTAATTCAGAGATTTTTATTCTCTGTTATTTAAGCTTTTCTCAATAATCGATTATTTTGTAAAATTTATGTCATCTTTAATAATATAAAATATTGTTAAGTTTCTTGTTATGGATATATTAGACTCGCTGCCTTAAATTTTAAAAATAAATAAATAGTCAATTCACAGGACGAATACGAATATTTTTTTATTCTAATTTAAAATTTAAATCCAAATGTAGCGATTAACGCGCCATTTCCCGCCTCAGATGAAGTCAGTCCAATTGCGCCATCATAACCTATTTTTAAACTTAACACGGGAATGATCTCAAATTCAAAAGCGCCACCAACAATTAGGCCTAAAGCATCTTTACTATAATATTTATAATCATAATATCCCCAACCATAAAGATCATCTATGTAATACTTTTATTCCCAGCTATCGTTTATATAACCAATACCTATTTTGGGCGTAAAGGCTATTCGTTTGGATAAATAATATGGTTTCTCATATTGTAAGGTTATATTTAACATATTTTATTCCATAGCGAAAATAATATTGGCGCCAACTCGTCCCCAGGATTTACCGCCATAGCCTATTGTCCCGCCCAGTACAAATTCTTCACCACCTTGGCTAAATCCCAGGCCGGCGCTGGGAGCAAAATAAAAATAATTTTCACTGGTTGGAGCCAATTTCTTTAAGTGAACCATTTCCTTTGGCTGCAGGGGATAGTCATATGGAAAGTAAGAATAATGAAAATTCGCCAGTTGATTCACAAATTCTTTGCGAATGGTATCCGTAAATTTTCCATTTACATTCTTTGCGATCAAAATCTGTCCATTAGAGGTATCGTAAACCCTGATGTGCAAACGCACCAGTCCTTCCCGCAGGTTTTGTTTTGCGTCTTTGTCACGATATAACAAACCACATTCTAAGATTCGGTAAGCAATGATGTAATCTGCGGAGGAGAGTTGGGTCTCCAAAAATATCAAATTATCGATATTTTCTGAAGAAGGTTTTATTTCAATATTTTTATCACCAAAATAAAGAGAATAATTTTTATTCAATTTTTCGCGAATCAGATTTTTAATTGAGTGAGCATCTCGTTCAAGTACTTTGTAGCCATTGTCAATCAAAGATTGAATTAATTGATCTTCTATCATTGCTACAATCGGTTTATCAATCGTCTCTTTTGTTTCAATGGATACTAACGAGACCTTACTCCCATAAGGAATTTGAGATTTTACAATTGAACTAAGATCAATCTTGCTAACCGTTTTTTCGATAAACAATTGGTTCGAATCTTCAAAGCGGGGATAAATGGTAATACAGCTATTTAGAAAAAAGATAAATAAAATAACCACTAATGTTTTTCTTGTTTTCATAAGAATCTCCTTATTTTATTTCACGTAGTGTCAAAAGTTTTTAGTTAATTTAATGTTTAATTTGAATGTTATTAATAAATTATCTAAAATTGGCTTGTCCTCCCCATAAAAGTAAAAAGCCTAAAAAACAAATTTACTCGCAGCCGGACAAGCAGTGTTAAAATTACGTATCCATCCGAAAAGGAATTCCAAAGCCATTTAAAATAAGAATCCGGGGGTATTGGTTTTGAACGGAAAACTGCTATTGTCACGAAGTTTGAATTTTCTGAAATTATTTGCGTTACTAAGACCAGTAATAAAGAAAGAATTTGCATACTTTTTCTCATATAATTGTTTTATTTTTTAGTTAAACATTGAATTTAAAAATCTATATAAAACTACTTCCTTCTACAAAATAAATAGGCACTTAACAGGACAGATAGTTTGTTATAGTGAAAATCCTGTTTAATTTGTTGGCTTGTCCTGCTGTTTTTTTTTGAAATTTTATGGTCGATATGATATTCCAAAAAGTAAGAGTTCATTCTGAAATTTCATCCTCCCGCTTCATTTATTCTCAATTTTTCAATTTTATCACTTTTGAAGAGCTTAGGCTTAATATAATCATTAAGCTATTTTCCTGTATTAGTAATGTTGCAGAAGTCTTATAGTTATCGTATCAAAATCATCTTTTTTGTTTGCACAAAATCTTTTGTTTTTAATTGATAAAGATAAATCCCAGTAGCAACATTTTTTCCTAATTCATCTTTACCATCCCAGGTAATTGAATATCTGCCAGGAATTTGTTTTCTATTAACTAAAGTAATAATCTTTCGACCTAATAAATTATAAATATTTAAAGTTACAGTATTCATTTTAGGAAGATCATATTTAATTATTGTCTTTGGATTAAAAGGATTAGGATAATTTTGATAAAGTATAAAATTTTTAGGAATCCCATTTGTTCCATCGCCAATGTCGGTTGAAGGCATAATGTTAATATATATTGTATCAACATCTGATAAATTACCTGGATCTATAACTGTAAATATTGATTGAACTTTGTCATTTACTCCTGGTGCTTTTATTATTAATAATGTATCACTTTGATACGAGTAAACATTTTTATTATTAAATGAAATAAAAATATTTAAATTCTTCAATGAATCATCCGGATCGTAGATAATATTGTTTAAATTGTAAATAAGAGAGTCATTATTATAAAATGTGGTGTCCTTTAATGATATCCACTTTGGAGGATCATTTTCCAGGTTCACAAAAAATGAAAAGCTAGAATTGTTACACCATTTATATGCACCGAAATTGTCGTAAGCCTTAACTTTCCAAAAATATTTTGTATTATCTTCCAGATTTTGCTCTAAAATTAAAGATGTATCTATAATATTTTTAATTTTAATTGAGTCTATGAAATCTTCAGTTTTTGACAAATATATTTCATACTTCAAGGAATCATAAGGGTCTGGATCATTAGATTTTTGCCAGACAAGCTTTGGAAGAATAGTATCAATTACACTATTATTTTCTGGCTCAAGTAAAGAAAACTGAGAAGGTGCTTCATTTTTGCTATTAATACAAAATTGCCAATATGAAGAATCATTCCTCCATGTCTCTCATCCATATTT
>NZ_JBSMDE010000104.1:0-15142 GCF_056497305.1 Caldithrix sp.
GAAATCCGCATCATCTGCCTGGTAGATGTTTACAAACTTTTGCGGATTGCGGTCAAATAGCGGAAACCAGCTACTTTGAATTTGCACCATCAGGCGATGTCCGGGTTTAAATGTGTGGTAAATGTCATTTAAAGGAATGGTAATCTCGGTGATCTTCCCTGGAATCAAAGGCTGGGGATGGCTGTAGCTGTTGCGAAATCTGGCGCGCATGATCTCAGCCCGAATCAACTGCTGATACCCGCCCCTACGCACCTGACAGGGATTGGGCTTAAAATCTCTGGTGGTATCGGGCCACACATCAATCAGTTTTACCACAAAGTCCGCATCGCTACCCGTACTTGTAACGAACAACCTGGCTTTTATGGGCCCCGCTACGGTTAAAGCAGAATCTAATATTTCACTTTTGTACACCAAAACGTCCGGACGCTGGGCAGCAAAACGCTGGTCTTCCACCATAAAGGTTCTTCCCCAACGATTGGTAATTTTTGCTGTAAATGGTACTGGTTTAGAGGGATCGCTGATGTATTCTGCAAAGGCCTGTGCTTCCTGGGGTGGGGAAAAGTCCAGTTTTCCACCTTTCCTTAGAAAGAGTTTCTTTGTCTGAGTCGCCACCGGCCAGCGATCGAATCGCGACCATTGCAATTTTCCGGTGTCAAAGCAGAGCGCTTCGGGTTGATTGAAGGCTTTCTTGCCTTTTAAATAGTGCATAAAAAAGGGAAACAACACGGAATCCTGAAAAAACTCACTGGTATTGGCGCCAAAGCGAATATCGCCCAGACGATTCCCTTTGCTTCGCTCCCAGGCGCCATGGGACCAGGGCCCCATGACCAGAAAATTCTTACCTTGCTCATCTTCCTTTTCGATGGACTGGTAAATGTGGAGCGGTCCGTACAGGTCTTCGGCGTCGAACCAGCCGCCAACCACCAGCACAGCGGGCTTGACCTTCTGCAGGTGCGGTAAAATATTTCGTCGTTGCCAGAAGTAATCGTAGTTGGGATGAGCCATCGCGCTGTCCCAGAAGGCGATGGTATGATGAAAATATCGTTTGTTGGCATTGGATAAGGCCCCTAATTCCAGAAAAAACTGGTAGCCATCGGGCGTGCCGTGTTTAAAGCGCCCGGGCCACTTACTGGTCGGTGCGGAACGCGGTTTGCCAAAGACAGAAAAAAAGTCGAAGGCTAAAATGAGAGAAAAAGCGCCATGGTGGTGCATATCATCGCCTATGAACCAGTCGGCAATCGGAGCTTGCGGTGAAACAGCCTTCAAAGCCTGATGGGCATCGATGGTGGACATGGCCGCGTAAAAACCTGGGTAGGAAATGCCCCAGATACCCACCCGTCCGTTGTTGTGGGCAATGTGTTTAACCAGCCAGTCAATCGTGTCGTAGGTGTCCGTTGTTTCGTCAATTTCTTTTTCTTTTTTGTTCGCAAGATAGGGGCGCATATTAACAAATTGGCCTTCGGACATGAATTTTCCACGCACATCCTGATAGACAAAGATAAAACCCTCGCGGGCAAATTGTTCAGAAGGCCCCAGGCTACGCTTAAATTTGTCAGGTCCGTAGGGATAAACGCTGTAGGGCGTACGCAGCATCAGAATCGGATAATTTCTGGTTGTATCTTTGGGCAGGTAGATCGAAGTAAACAAACGAACTCCATCGCGCATGGGGATGTACACTTCTTTTTTGGTGTAGTGTGCTTTAACATCAAATTTCTCCTGGCCGAAAAGCGATCCAGTAAAGAAAATCATGAAGACCAAAAGCAAAAAACGGCGCATCTTTTTCCTTTCTTTGTTAAAAGTATCTAATTAATAAAATTTTGGAATAGTTGCAACCAAATTAAGGAGGAAGAAAGATCAGGAAGTAAACAAGAGGGCACAATATGCTCTTCTAAGCCCACATCGCCACAACCATTGAACCACTGCAGGGGATGCAAACCAGCAACAAAGGGGCAATGAGGAATTGGAGTGTGACTTCCCTTGACTATTTAGGAAAATTTTTGTGCTGTGTGAGGAAGTAAACCCGTTGAATGGTTTGATGGCCTGTCCGGTGGCCAGTCGGGCCTGTCCGGTTGAGCCAGCATGACGGGCCTGTACGGCAGCATGACGGGCGCCCTTTGTGGTTTTTTAAAGGTTGCGGCTCTGTTGCCTTAGAAATGCCATTTTGTGCATTTCTGGTTGCGCTGCCTAAGGTAGGTTACCCTTAAAATTTGCTTTTATTTTTTGTGCCTTTTAGGCCGGTAAACGTGCGTGCTGGTGCCAAAGATCATCTCCGCCGTCTCCATCAATGTTTCGGAAAGCGTTGGATGAGGATGGATGGTCAGTTTTAAATCCATGGCGCTGGCCGCCATTTCGATGGCCAGCACGCCTTCGGCAATCAATTCGCCGGCGCCGGCCCCGGCAATACCCACACCTAAAATGCGTTTCGTTTGAGAATCCACAATCAACTTGGTCAAGCCATCCGTACGGTCCATGGTAATAGCCCGACCCGAGGCCGCCCAGGGGAAGCGCATCACTTCAACTTCGCGACCCTGCTCTTTGGCTTCACCTTCAGTCAATCCGGCCCAGGCGATTTCCGGATCTGTAAAGACTACGGCCGGAATGGCTGCCGGTTCAAAGGCTACTTTCTGCCCATGAATGGCTTCTACAGCCACGAACCCCTCGTGTGAGGCCTTGTGCGCCAGCATGGGTTCTCCGGCTACATCCCCAATGGCATAAATGGTGGGTTCCTCAGTACGACGCTGTTCATCCACCAGCACAAAACCGCGCTGATCCGTTTTAACACGCGTATTTTCCAGACCCAACCCATCGGAATTGGGCCGGCGACCAATGGAAATCAGCACACGGTCAAAAATCTGTTCGGGCTGCTCCACATCCTGTCCTTCAAACCGCACACGCACCCCTTCATGAGTATCCTTCATTTCCACAACCCGTGTATTGAGCAGAATGCGGGCAAATTTCTTTTCCAGATTTTTGTACAGCACATTGCTCAAATCTTTGTCAGCTCCGGGCAAAATAGAAGGCAGCATTTCAACCACATGCACTTCACTGCCCAGCGCTGCGTACACCGTGCCCATCTCCAGACCGATGTAGCCCGCACCCACCACCAGTAATTTTTGCGGCACATCCTCCAGTTTCAGGGCTCCGGTGGAATTCATCACACGCGGACTGTCAATGGTAAGCGCTGGAATCCTGGCCGGACGCGAGCCGCTGGCCAGAATGGCGTAATTGAATTCCAGCTGAGATTTCTGGCCATCGGTTGTAACAATATTCAGCAGATTAGCGCTGGCAAAGGTCGCCGTGCCGCGTACATGGTTGATCTTCCTCTGTTTGGCCAGCACGCCCAGCCCCCCGGTCAATCGCTGTACCACGCGTTCCTTCCATTGACGAAGCTCTTCCAAATTAATTTCGGGCTTTTGAAAATGCACGCCCCAGCGCGCAGCTTCTTCGCTTTCGTTTAACAATTTGGCCACATGTAAAAGCGCTTTGGACGGAATGCAGCCGCGGTAGAGGCAAACGCCTCCCGGATTTTCTTCAGGATCAATCAGGGTAACTTCCATGCCCAGATCGGCGGCCAGAAAGGCAGCTGCATAGCCGCCAGGACCCGCTCCAATAATAGCCAGATGTGTTTTTTTGATTTCAGACATTCTGTTCTCCCATTTTTCAGTGCTTACAATGAAAGTAGAAAAGGCTCTTCCAGCGCCCGACAAACCCAACGCAGGAAGCGCGCCGCATCTGCCCCATCGATCAAACGATGGTCGTACGAAAGCGACAGAGGTAAAATGAGTCGTGGCACAAACTGCCCGTTCTTAAAAACCGGCTGTATTTCCGAACGAGACACGCCAAGAATGGCTACTTCCGGCGCATTGACCACGGGCGTAAACCCCGTTCCGCCAATGCCTCCTAAATTGGAAATGGAAAAATTTCCGCCCTGCATCTCATCCAGGCTCAATTTGCGCTGGCGGGCTTTTTGAGAGATTTCACTCAGCTCAACCGAAAGCTCTGTAATACTTTTTTGATCCACATTTTTAATCACCGGCACCAACAATCCCCGATCCGTATCAACAGCTACGCCAATGTTTACATATTTCTTAAAAATGATTTCATTTTTAGCCATGTCAATGCTGGCATTAAATTGCGGAAACTTTTTCAGGGCTCCGGCCACTACCTTTAACAAAATAGCGGTAACGGTCAGTTTGCCCCCTGCATTTTGCACCTGAGCGCTGTACTGCTTGCGCAAACTTTCCAGTTCGGTAATATCGGCCTTGTCAAATTGCGTTACGTGAGGAATGGTGCTCCAGGCGTAACTTAAATGATGGGCCGTAGTTTCGCGCACTTTGTTCATTGGCTGGCGCTCAACTTCGCCCCACTTTGCAAAATCGGGTAATGGCTCAGGCGCGACACCGCTAAATGCGCCAGCCTGCAAAGCGCGCTGCTTGTTCAACATTTTTGAATAGGCTTTTACATCCTCAATGGAAATGCGTCCGCCCGGGCCTGTACCAGGAACCTGATTGATGTCGATGCCAATTTCACGGGCAAAACGCCGTACAGAGGGTGCAGCCGGCGCCAACTCCCCTCTGGCCCGTTCCAGAACAGGCGGGGAGGGAACTTCTTCTGGCTCAATCTCTGTCGCCTGTTCGATTGGCAACGTAGCTTCCGGCGTTGTTTCGGGGGCTCTACTGTCCACCGCTTCCGGCGCTTCCACGCTTGCGCTTGCTTCTTCCTGCTCTGAGGGCTCTTCCGGTTTCTCCTGACCCTGCGCTTCTTCAAGCACGAACATGGCCTGCCCAATCTTCACTTCATCGCCTTCTTTGATCAATATTTTTTGAACCGTACCGGCAAGCGGAGCGGGCACTTCAATTACCGCTTTGTCTGTTTCCAGTTCGGCCAAAGGCTGGTCTTTTTCAACGGAATCCCCTTCTTTTACCAGGATCCCGGCCACCCGCCCGGAAGCAATGTTTTCTCCCAATTCAGGTAATTTAAATTCTATTGCCATGTTTATTTCCTCATCATAATGAACTCAGACTTCTGAATTGTCATTATTATTTTACACAATTTGATGGTTCTATTTTTTACACAGGCTCCATCTTCTTTGAAAACTCCAGCCCAAGTCGGCTACGCTGCCGCAAAAGGGAATGTTCCGCCCCTTCCGGCCCCGATTAACTGACCATTGGATTGGGTTTATCCACATCGATCTCCAGTTCTTTAATAGCTTTTTTCAGAACCTCTTTTTTAAGTTTTCCTTCTTTCCAGAGCATGTAGAGGGTAGCATACGCGATGTAGCGTTCGTTCACCTCAAAAAATTCGCGCAAATGCCGGCGACCATCGCTGCGGCCAAAACCATCGGTTCCTAAAGAAAACAGCGGACCGGGCAGCCATCTGGCGATGGACTGTGGAAGCGCTTTAACGTAATCGGATGCAGCCACAAAAACCCCTCTGGCATTTTTCAATGCCTGGGTCACGAATGGCACCTTTTGATCATCGGGGTGCAGCATATTGTGCCGTTCTACCATAAGCGCATCGCGATGCAACTCTTTGTAACTGGTAACGCTCCACACATCGGCTGCTACACCATATTTTTCAGCCAGCAGTTCCTGAGCGGCCAGGGTCACGTTCAAAATGGAACCGCTGCCCAACAACTGGGCCTGTAGCGGAGCGTTTTTCAGGCTGGAACTGCGGAATTTGTAAATGCCCCGAATAATACCTTCCTTAACGTGTTTCCCTTTGGGCATGGCCGGTTGCGCATAATTTTCATTCATTACGGTAATGTAGTAAAAGATCTTTTCCTGTTTTTCGTACATACGTTCCAGTCCATCCTTAATGATGACGGCCAGTTCATAAGCGTAAGCAGGATCATAGGCTTTTAAATTGGGCACGGGATAGGCCAGCAGGTGACTGTTACCATCTTGATGCTGTAAACCTTCACCGGCCAGTGTGGTACGACCGGCCGTTCCGCCCACCAGAAAACCCCGTGTTTGCATGTCCGCGCCAGCCCACACCAGGTCGCCCACACGTTGCAGGCCAAACATGGAGTAGAAAATGAAGAAGGGAATGGTGTTAATACCGTGGTTGGCGTATGCCGTTCCAGCAGCAATAAAGGAAGAGGTAGAACCCGATTCGGTAATGCCTTCTTCAAATATTTGTCCGTCTTTGGCCTCTTTGTAATAAAGCAAACTTTCACTGTCTACAGGCTGGTACAGCTGACCAACATGCGAATAGATACCCACCTGACGGAAAAGGGCTTCCATGCCGAAAGTCCGCGCTTCGTCCGGTACAATGGGCACAATCAATTTACCGATCTTGGGATCGCGTAGCAGTTTGGACAAAATCCGTACAAAAACCATGGTAGTCGAAACTTCACGATCCTTTGTGCCTTCGTAAAATTCAGAAAAGGTATCTTCCTTGGGCGTGACCAGCACCGAACTTTTTGTGCGTCTGGTGGGGATAAACCCGCCCAGCGCCTGGCGCCGCTCCATCAGATAGCGCATTTCCAGACTGTCGGGCGCCGGCTTGTAAAACGGTAAGTCGTCGATCTGCTCATCACTGATGGGAATTCCAAAACGGGAGCGGAATTGACGCAACTCTTCTTCATTGAGCTTTTTTTGCTGATGCGTGATGTTTTTCCCTTCGCCCGCTTCGCCCATGCCATAACCTTTAACCGTTCTGGCCAGAATAACGGTTGGCGCACCTTTGTGATTCACGGCCGCATGATAAGCAGCGTAAACTTTTTGCGGATCGTGTCCGCCAAGCCGCAATTTAGCCAGCTGCTCGTCCGAGAGATGTTCGACTAATTTTAACAGTTGAGGGTACTTGCCCCAGAAATGCTTGCGTAAATAGGCTCCGCCGCGCACCACGTAATTCTGATATTCTCCATCAACCACCTCGCCCATGCGCTTAACCAGCAAACCATCTTTGTCCTTTTCCAGCAAAGCATCCCAATCACTGCCCCAGATCACCTTAATCACATTCCATCCGGCGCCGCGGAAAACGGTTTCCAATTCCTGGATGATCTTTCCATTCCCGCGCACCGGACCATCGAGCCGTTGCAAATTACAATTGATGACAAAGATTAAATTGTCCAGTTTTTCACGGGCAGCCAGCGAAATGGCGCCCAGGGCTTCCGGTTCATCGGTCTCGCCGTCGCCTAAAAAGGCCCACACCTTTTCATCTCCAGGTTTCTTCAATCCCCGGTCTTCCAGGTAGCGATTGAAGCGCGCCTGATAAATGGCCATCAGCGGGCCAAGGCCCATGGAAACTGTGGCGAATTGCCAGAAATCCGGCTTCAGCCAGGGATGTGGATAGGACGGTAATCCCTTGGCTGTTTTATGATATTCATGGCGGAAATTTTTAAGTTCCTCCACACTAATGCGTCCCTCCAAAAAGGCGCGGGCATAAATCCCCGGTGAAGCGTGACCCTGAAAATAAATAAAATCTCCGCTAAAATCTTTACCCGGAGCCCGAAAGAAATGATTAAAACCGACCTCATACAGAGTCGCCGCCGAAGCATAGGTAGAAATATGTCCTCCGATCCCATTTTCGATGCGGTTGGCGCGCACAACCATAGCCATAGCATTCCAGCGAATGATGCTTTTAATCCGCCGTTCAATTTCGCGACTACCCGGATAAGGTGGTTGCTCCGTTACCGGTATGGTATTGATGTATGGTGTATTGGCCGTAAACGGTAATTTAACGCCCGAAGCATACACCTGTTGCTGTAATGCCCGCATGATCTTTTTCACGCGTTCCGGGCCACCCGTTTCTAAAACATATTGTAGCGATTCTCGCCACTCCTGTAGTTCCAGTTCCTCTTCTGTCAAATTTCTTTGACTCATTGTTCTTCCTTTTATTTTAATGGATTTAAATTCTGTCAGATTGAATACTAATTAACCATAATTAACAGAAAAATATTTCCACTTTTTTCCCATCACATATCACACTACGCCAATCTGTTTGGCTTTGGCCCTGGCCAGCATGTGCGCCTGTCGGATCGGTTCCGGCAGGCGGTAGGTCAGGGCTGTACGCAGCGTCAAATCAATGGCCTGGGACAAAGTAACCAAGTGGCCCACCGAAACATAGAGCGGTTTGCTTTCATTTTGCGTACGAAGCGCAACGCCAATCGCTCCTCTTTGGTCATTAACCATAGTGTACGCACCACGTTTTTGCGGCGGAAGGCGGCTTGGGCCTATCAGCGGTTCTTTTGCCACGCCAATAGTCGGCTTGTTTAAATGCACGCCGAGATAGACGCCCAATCCGCAGCGACGGGGGTGGGCCAGACCGTGCCCCTCGCAAAAAAGCACGTCGTACGCGCCTTCCAGCAAATTCAAAACCAATTTAATAATAGGCCATTCTCTAAACGTAAAATAACCGGGCACATAAGGAAATTTAACTTTACTGATAGCCGTTTTCTTTTCCAGAATTTCCATTCCGGGGAAGGTCATCAAAACAACTGCCCCCACGGCCACATCGCTGTTCCGCACATAGGCCACATCCACGCCAGCCAGCACTTCGATTTTCTTTATCGGAGCCAGAATAACGCGTTCGGCCGTTTTTTGCTGTAAGCTATCTAATTTTTCAAAATGGATGCTTGCCGTATGGTTACCCTTCCAGAACCTCATTTTAATCTATCGGTAAGTGCTCAAATAAACTTCTGTTACTCCCTGGTTAGTAAAAAATAAACGCCTGATGTACATCATTCCATCGGCAATAAGCCAGCCTCAGCAAAGATGAAAAACTTTTGGTAAGTTAAAGCAGAAAAATTAAATTTACAATTATTAATTGTAACGACCTGATGGCAACAACCTGAATAAGGGACAAGAATGCAATTCAATGTACTCATGAGCCCAACTCTGGCTAAAGATAAACAATTATTAAATGAAATTAAAAAGCAGCCTGGCGTAAATTTTGAATTATTAACCATCCCGGCCTCAGCTCTGAAGCCCAAATTAGACCTTACATTTTATATATTGGACGAAAACGATTTTCACCACATATTTCATCAACATAACATAGTACTCAATCTGAACCACAACTCCCACCTGTTTATCGTGTTTTACCATTCAGTGGATAGACTGGCCGATTTAATCATCGAACATGCCTATAATTGTGAATTTTACGACTATGCCCTTTTAAAACGCTTGCCCGAAATTATTCGAACCAAACAAAAATATGCTGAAAAACTACGTCAGAATCTGGAACAGGATCGCTTCAAGATGATTGTCCAGAACATGCCGATCATGGTCGATGCGCTGGACGAAAACAACAACTTTGTGTTCTGGAACCGAGAATGCGAACGAATTACGGGTTTTTCGGCACAAGAAATCGTCAATAATCCACAGGCCCTGGAACTGCTTTACCCGGATGAACAGTACAGAAACCAGATTATGGCCCAATACGCCAAACGGGGTAACCATTTTCGGGACTGGAAACTTACATTGACCACCAAATCAGGGGAAAAAAGAGTTATCTCCTGGAGCAACTTAGCCGATCTTTACCAGGTTCCTGGCTGGCATAGCTGGGCCGTTGGCATTGATGTGACTGCGCAGCAACAAATCCAGGAAAAATTACAAAATACGGAATTTATTTTTAACACCCTGGTGGATATTTCAAAAATAATAAATCAGCGGAAAACAGAAGAAAAAATAATTGAACAAATCCTGTTCCGAATTCGGGAATTTTTACCGTTTGACAGCAGCGTTCTTTTGCTCTATGACTATCAGAAACAGGTTGCAGAGTTGATTTCTTCCATTGTTAACAACAAAAGCTTTTTTAAATCAGCCAGACCGATCCCCCTCAAAAACCTGCTCAATCTGGATCTGGTCAAAAAAGGAGAAGTTGTTTACATACCTGATCTGAGGATTTATGAAGGCAAATTAAGCATCATCCGTTCCATTCTAAAATTTGGCCATCGCTCCGGCTTTATTGTACCTATGATGTTAGACGACAATATTGTTGGCTCCATGAGTTTTTTATTTAAAGAGCCTTTCATTTTAGATAAAACCAAAGAGACTGCTTTGCTTTATATTGGTCAGAAGCTGGCCAAGACCCTCAAAGAGAAAAAATTAATACAGGAACTGAATGAACGAATTATCTTGTTAGAAAACGACCGTCTTGAATATTTTAATGACCTGAAAAAAAATGAGGCGCGATTACGCGCACAATTTGAAAACCTACCTCTGCCTACTACCGTCTGGCGAAAACAAGGCGATGATTTTATTCTGGTGGACTACAATGATATGGCCATGGCTTCTACATATGGCCTGATCAATGAATTTTTTGGAAAATCCAGTAAAGAAATCTCATTTTTCTCTCCCCACCTTACAGAGCTTTTAAATGAGTGCTACCTAAATGAAATTACTCTGGAAACCCAACTTAAATTTTCCTTACCTGAAGCGGGAAGTAGCTATTACTCTCTAAAAATGGCATATGTAGCTCCGGACACCGTTCTCATGCATTTTGAAGATATCACCGAGCAGAAAAGCCACGAACTGCAATTAAAAAAGAAAAATGAAATTCTTCTCCATCAAATGAAAGTAATTGAGCTCCTTAAAGAAGAACGCACCATTTTTAAAGAAAATTTATTTCCTGTCATTCAAGGCGTTTGCAATATTCTGTGGGAAAAAAGGGAGCTTGTGGAAAGCACAGAATTTGCTAATACCCTTCTCAGGAGCCATGAGAAAGTGCTTGCTTATCTCGATTTTTTTACGCATTACTTCTCCATTGAATCGGATCGATTCATTAAAGAGAAGGTGAATTTATCCAAACTGATCGCTAAAGTCTCTCAAAACCTAACTGAACCTTTAGAAAAAGCTGAGGCTCAGGTGTTAACCTTTTTTGAAGAACCGGAACTGGAGACCGATGGCGCCTTATTGGAACAGATCTTAGAAATCCTCTTCCGTTTCAGTCTTTCCAGGAGACATCCGGATCGCAAGCACTTATTACGCGTCGTCTCTACCAGAGAAGAAGAACGGCTCAAATTAACGGTAAAAGATAATGGGCTGGGATTAACTGAAAATGAGTTAACGGAATTGCTGGAAAGCGATGAATCCAAACTGGATTTGAGCAATTGGCTTCATGGGCAATTTTTAATCCTGAAAAAATTGTCCCGAATTGTTGGCTCGCAGTTTCAATTTAACGCAGTACCAGAAGAAGGCTGCCAGTACACATTAATTTTTGAGTAAATCAAGACAACTTAATTGTCCAAAAAAACACATCAGCGGGGATTTAATTAACCACAGAAGGCATATAGAAGCCTTTTTAATTAAAATTGCTTTTTGCCTGTCCCCGGAAATCGGAGTTTTCGCTTGCATGGGAACAACATTTGTGTAGTGTTAGGGCAAGTCTTGAGTTGAAGCTCGAGTTACGACTGAAGCGGGACTCAGAATGACAGGCCGGCACCGACTTTCACCTCCTGGGCGCAACTTGCCCCTTCGCAAATTAATTCGTAATTCGTAATTTTAAATTAAAATTGCTCTTTGGCGCCTTGGCGGTTTTTTAAAGGTTGCGGCTATGCTGCCTTAGACCAGTAAGATGATTTTACCCCCTTCCTAAAAATCCTGCCAGATGGGAAAAGCGGAGACAAAATTCCAGGCAGAGTTGGAGCGTCGCTTTTCGCCCGGCCTGGTTTAAGAAACCTTGATCACCAAGTTTCTAAAGTTATTTAAATCCATTTCCCCCGTTTACAATAAAAAATTTTTGAATTTTAAATTTTTTTTATATTTTAATCAGAGGTCTCATTTAAAGGGGGGAATCATGGTTTTGCAAAATCCGGTCGATTTAAAACAACTTATCCGCTTTATTGTAAACGAAAAAAAAATCCAAGCCAATCTGGTGCTCGACGAAGGGTGTTTCCTGGAAACCGATGACATCAAACCCCTGGTTAAAGTAATCAACTACATCCTTAATTATTTAAAAGAGCTGAGCGAACATCCTATCGAAATCGGGCTGGATCTGATGCACGATAAGTATCTGCTCTCCTGCCTGGTTTACACATCAGCCGATGCCTTACCGCCGGTTAGCAACAATTTACAGTCGGTGCTGGACCTCTACTCGGCTAAACTGGATCTGATGCATGAGCAGGGTAAATACGTTCAGTTCAAAATTCACATCCCTAAATAGCCGCTTTTTCTTACTTTTAATTTCCAAAAATTAAACACACTACTTCATGAAATAAATTTTTGGGATATTGCCCTTTACGTAAAAAGAATTGATCAATAACACGCCTTGAGCCATCTCTCCAATTTTTTTGTAACCATTTCTGATTGTGCTTAAATTGCTCCCTCAATAAAAACGAGGAAGGCAATGAACACCATAAAAGCGATTATTTTTGACCTGGGCCGGGTTCTGGTTGACGTGAGGTTCGATCGACAAACAGCCCGATTCTTTGGCGTAACTACTGATCAGACCGACGATGCGGCCGAAATATTAGATCGGGCTTTTCAAAATGAACTTTTCCGCAAATTAAACAAAGGTGAAATATCTTCCGGTGCCTTTTACGAAGCATTTAAGAAAGATTTTAATTTAAATCTTGACTTTGAAACTTTTGTCCGCTACTGGTGCGATGTGTTTGCCCCCATCCCGGGCATGGAGGAAATTTTCTGGAAAGTAAAAGCAAAATACCCCGTAGGCTTGCTTTCCGACACGGAGGAACTACACTGGAACTATTGTCTGGAACACTACCCTTTTTTAAAAGCCATAGAAAAACCCACCCTCTCGTTTGAAATCGGCGCCCTGAAACCGGAGGCAATCTGTTACTTAAAAGCAGCAGAGAATGTAGGTTTTAAACCACAGGAGTGTCTGTTCATTGATGATCGCCAGATTAATGTTGAGGGAGCACGAAAGCTCGGAATGAACAGTCTTTTGTTTTGCGGAGCGGATCAGCTTCTCAAAGATTTTCAGAGGCTGGGTTTGTCCTTGTAATCGGTCGTCATTCGTTTTCTGATTTTTTCTCTTCTTCTTCAATGCGCTGCGCCAGCTTAATGGCCCCGCTTTCAATGAGGCCGGCCAGAATCAGCAAAGGTACGACCACCCACAAAAAGGAATTCAGATAGGGCGTAAATTGTTGAGGTAAATTGGGCAAAAACGAACAGTTTAGCAAGGCGCAATTATACTCTATGGCCAGAGAAAACGCAATAAAGGCCGCCGGCAGTTCAAAGAGGGCCACCGGATTGAGCAAGGAAGAAAAATAAAATTTGCCCAAAAGGGTGTGATAGGTAATCGCCCCCACATTAAAACCGGTCCAGATAGCGAACAAAACGGGCAGGCCAGGGACAAAGCCGGAAATCAAATCGATAAAAAGAGAGAAGGTATTAATAGTCAAAATAAGGAGAAACAAGGTTAAAAAGGGCCAGCGTTTGGCTGCCAGTTTGTCCAGCTTCTTACCAAGCCATTTGGGATAGGCCAGTAATATTTTAATGTTTTTGAAATACACCCAGGGCGCCAGGGTATATCCTACAAAAAACAACACCATACTAACAATAAATAAACGCAGATTAATAAGACCTAATGCCTGTTTAAATTCACTCATTCTGTCCACCCATCAGGCCTTTACGGCTTTTAAAACCATGCAGACCTTCGCAAAATGTAACGCTGTTTTCAATGGACTGTTCAACAGCAGACATGAGCAAGGCGGCAGCCAGATCGATGGGCACCTCTTTTTCCGGTAGACTACAAACAAAACTAACATCCCCGTCAAACGAGGTATGCGATGGTTCCACCCTGCGGGCTATGGCCAGGTGGACTCTGCGGGCCAGGTAGTGCAACTGTGTTTTGGAAAGTTTAAAATTGGTGAAGACCGCCGTTAAAATGGTATTTTGTGCCATTCCTACTCTGGGAGAGAGCCAACGGCTTTCTCTGGAAGAAGCGGCCAAAAACCTTTCCTGCTCATCGATGGCTCCGGCTAAAATCTGTCCTTGGCCATTTAGAATATCGCCCACAGCATTTACCACCGATATGGCCAATACGCTGGCTCCATTGAAATGTTGCTCGGCTATGCCCAAACCGGACTTCATGGCATGCGCAATGCCGGCCCATTTGCCAACCGTAGCGCCAGCTCCGGCGCCAACATTCCCCTGCGCCCCATTATTCAGCTGGGCCATTAAATAAGCCTGTCTGGCATTTTCAGCCGTTGGATAAGCTCCTGAGTCGCCAATATTTTTATCGAAGATTACGGCAGCCGGAACAATGGGCACCACACCATAATCTGTTTGAAAGCCAATTCCTTCGGCGGCCATTTGCTCCATCACGCCATGGGCCGCGTTCAGGCCAAAGGCGCTGCCGCCGGTTAAAACAAGGGCATGAATTTCCTGAATTTTTTTATCGGGTTGCAATAAAGCCCATTCACGCGTGCCGGGCGCCGCGCCAAATGCACAGGCTGTGCAAATATTTCCCCTGGGAGGAATGATGACCGTACATCCAGTGGCTTGCTCGAGATCTGTAAAATGACCGATCTTTATTCGATTTAACATCTTTTCAATTTTCTTCCTAATGTTTTCTCAATTTAAAACATTTGATAAGATTTTTGCAAATAATTCTCTAAAATACAATTTAAGTTAATTTTTTAAGAAAAAAGACGATAATTTATTTTGATGCTGGTTTAACCTGTTAAACCTTTTAAATTGTGTTTCTTCTAAGGGATGAAGCAATGTCAAAAATTCTGCTCGTGGACGATGTGCCCGATGTGCGCGAAATGATCTCTGATTTTTTAAAAATGGAAGGCTACCAAGTTGTAACCGCTGCAAATGGGCAAGAAGCTCTGGAAGTTATGGAAAAAGAAAATCCACAGGTGGCCATCGTAGATATTGAAATGCCTGTCATGAATGGTCTGGAATTCGCAAAACGCGTGTTAAGTCAGAAGCCCAACTTTCCATTGATTATCATCAGCGCCTATGTAGAAAAATATTCAATGGAATTTATTTCAGAAATTGGTATTAAAAATATTCTAAAAAAACCCATCAATCTGCTTCAGCTGTCAGAAACCATAAAAAAATTAACCAATCATTCCAGTGAATAAGCAGAACAAAAACACCTGAGCTGCAAACGCCTTTGCTGATCACAAAACCGACAATTTTAATACACTGCAGGCCTTCATCTTTAAGGCAGCAGAGCCTAAACCAACAACATTTCTGCGCTGGGATTAAAGCAACCACAG
>NZ_JBSMDE010000105.1:0-3478 GCF_056497305.1 Caldithrix sp.
ACCACCTTTTTCCCGTCATGGCTAAAATCCGGATTCCGCCCGCGCAAATTTTTAGTTAAACGGATTTCCTTTTCTTGTTGTACATCGTAAACAAATAGATCGTTAAACGCCGAACCGTGGCTGTTGCGCTTTTGCCGGGCGTAAATCAAATAGCGGCTGTCGGGCGACCAGCTTAAAGAAGACGAGATGTTCTGGCTAATCGTTTTCTTTTTAGCGCTTTGCCGATTGTACAAAATCAAACGATTTAAACTGAAGTAGTCTTCACCGGCGTTGGAGACATAAGCTATCCACTTTCCATCCGGCGAAAAGACAGGATAGAGATTGGCGCTGCCTCTGGTCTCAATAGGCTTGCCTTTCACCTCGTGTTGTCTAATGACTGCCGTGCGTTGCAAATAGACCGTGGTCAAAGAATCCTTCCAGTCGTTGTACAATTGTTGAGCCGCAAGCCCTGTGGCTTCTTTTAAAGCCCCTTCAAAGGTCCAGTGTTTCCATTTGGCCGAATTCCTGGTAATCTTTTCCAGAACCGGCTCGCCAAAACGACGGGCTAAATAATTGACAAAGGAAAAGCCCAGATTGTAAGCCGATTCGTTGCCGTGGCTGCTTTTACCAAACACAGTCATGGAATTATAAGTCAACAACTGTTCGTGCAAAATCCGATCGCGGATGATCATCTCACGATTGGGATCGCGGTAATCATAGCGCGCGCCAGGCGCCTGGTGCTGGGCCGTGCCTTCGGCAAACCACACCGGAATATTGATGGAACTGATCGGATAACTGACCAGCACATTGGGAAAACCGCGCACCACGTCCTTACGCCGCTCCTTTTCGTAGCCAAACACCTGAAAAAAACCGTAAGGAAACAACAGATTGGTTTTAATCATTTTTTGGATAGAAATCATGTGCGTGAATTCGTGGGTCACCACATCCCGCAGCCAGTTTTTTGTGCCGCGCATGATGTAATCCAGATTGGAAGCCCAGATTTCAATTTTGTTGTCAAAAAAGAACGCGCCGCCGTTGGAGTAATCGTCCGTATCTTTAATAATGAAATGAATTTTGTCCTTGGGACGGTAATCGTACAGCCCGGTCACATGCGGATAAATCTCTTCGGCAATTTTACCCACCAGCAAGGCCGTGCGTTTGGTGCCCTGATGAAAGTGCACCACAAAGTGCTCGGTTTCAAACGATTGCCAGCGCAACTCCGGATGATTGTAATCGATAAATTGCGCCTGGATGGCTGAAATCCCTAAAACAAAAAAGATTAAAATGCTTGTTTTCCAGCCTTTGTGTGCCATTTAGAACCTTTCCATTACAGCTCAATTTTTAAATGCCTTTTGAAGTACGAAGCGTAGCGCCTGAGACAAAAAGCAACCGTCGCATCTCAGTCAATTCCAGTGTCATTTCGAGCGCCCAGGCATCGCGTAGAAGAGCATTCTCTTGTTTTTGATGAGAACATAAGATTTCTCACTCCGATCAATCGGGATTCGAATTGACATTTAGGTGCATTTTGCAGAACGCCCGCCCCTGCTGACGTTAGAGCAGCGACCATTTTAATGCACGACCATGATTTTAATCAGCCGGCGTTCGGTTTTACCGCTCACGTCCGATTTTGCTTCTATCTGGCACAGGTAAACCCCGGATGGCACATCTTCCACATTCCAGACAAACTCGTTGTCCGTTTTCTCCAATCCGGACATCTCGCTTTCCGCTATCTTTGAACCTGCCAGGTCAAAGATTCTGATGGCCACATGGGCCGCTTCGTTCAAATAATAGCGGATGGTCGTAACATTACCCTGATTGGGATTGGGATAATTGTACACGCTGGCCTGGGGCAGCAGGGCGCCCGCTTGCACAGCCTGCCCCGCATCTTCAAAAATAAAAACGGCATTGGCTTCTGGATTTAGATTGGCCATCGGCCAGACCAGATGGGCGTTGTCTTTCGAATCCAGTTGCCACACGGTAAAGGTGCCCGAATCATTGACGGCGAACAATTCAAGGGAGCTGTCGTCATCCCATTGCAAAAGCATTGGCGTGTGGCTCAGATTTCCGCCAATGGTAACCGGAAAGCCCGGCAAAAGCATGCCTTTGATATTAAAGGCCAGCAGGCCGCCCGCTCTGGAAGCCACCAACAGCTCATTCTGCCCGTCCCCATCCAGATCAACAATCAAAGGCGAACCAATCAACTGATCCGCATGATTAAAAGCCACGTTGATGGGAAAATGATCGATCAGCGTGCCGTTAGTGTTCAGCGCAAAAATCTGATTTTGACTGTTAAAAACGATGTCGGCCGTGCCATTGCCATCCATATCGGCCAGCACCAAATCGCCAACCATCTGTGCGTCTGCGACAAAATGGCTAACCGTTTCCTGCTTTCTGATGGTGAACGCGGTCTTTCCCTGGTCGTTCAGGGCAAAAACAGCAATTTTTTGATTGTTGACGCGATCGATGATCAGCGCGACGAAATCGGCCGCCTGACCGGCGGGCCAGTCAAACTCCGGACTAAAGAACAGATCGCGTGCCTCTTTAAAGCCCGCTCGTTTTTCCAGCAAGGATAGCGTTGAGCCGCTGATCTCCATTTTGTACAGAGAGTCGTTGGCGCAACTGACCACAAACTGAGCCCCATTGGCCACAGGCTGGGCCAAAATTTGGTCCGGCGCCTGCCACTCCGGAAAGGTAAGCGGGCCGCTGTAGCGCGGGTCTACCACAGGAATGGCCCTTATTGTTTTTGAATAGGTGGCCAGCATCCAGTCGTAATTGCCGTCCCCATCGACATCCAGCGCCGTAAAATAGCGTACGGAATCCTGATCCGGTCCCGCTTCCATTGGCCCCCAAAAAAATTGATTGGGCGCATCTTCCTGCAGCAGCACCCATACCTCGCCAGAGGGAAGCCCCATGTAAAACCAGTTTTTTCCCTGGTGTTTAATGGCCGTGTAGGCGGTTATGGGCTGTTTCAGGCCATAGGGCATGCCTTCTTCCAGCATTTCCTTTTCAAAAGAGAAATGCATCACCCTATCTGTATTGGCGCTAAAATCATAAAGCCGGATGTGAGAGTAGGCATGATTCCAGTTAGACACGGTAGCCGGACGCGAAGTCGAGGAGAATTCGTTCTGGTACAATTCAAAATCTTTCAGATAGGTCGGGCGGTTTTTAAACCAGAAGTCGGCAAACCAGCCCAGGTCTTTGCCATAACCGGCGTCGAGCAGGGTGTAGCTCTGCCCGATATCTTGCGAACCGTCCGCTTCTTCCAGGTCCACGGCGCGCCAGGCGGGATCGTCATTAATCCGATTTAGTGGCCCCTTCTGGCGCAGTACGCGCTGATCGACATGCCAGATTAAAATACCCGAACCTGGCAGTCCCCAGTCGTAATTTTCCACGCTGGTCAAAACCCCGCTGGGGCCGATTTCAATGCGATCCGCGAAATGGGTCTTTAACAACTCCATGTAACTGGGCAATTGGTCCCGATTGTAAGCCAGTTCGTCGT
>NZ_JBSMDE010000106.1:0-17761 GCF_056497305.1 Caldithrix sp.
ATTATTGAGTTCAGTATAAAAACCACGAATTTCACGGATTAACACGAAGATATTTGATGTAATTTAAATAAAAACAATAGGCAAATTTAAATAAAATTCGATAATAATACCTTTTTAGAGTGGACTCATTATTTAATAATGAGAATTGATTACTGCCGGTTAGAATGAACTGTCCTTTTTGAGATGAGCTGTCTACAATTTCTTGAATATAAGATAGCAGTTCTGGCGCACGTTGAATTTCATCCAGAATGGCGCCATTTTGTAATGATCGTAAAAATGAACGTGGGTCGGTTGAGGCCAGTTCCCTTAAATCGGGATTTTCGAGATTGTAGTACGATTTTTCTGGAAAGAGTTTTTTTACCAGTGTGGTTTTACCTGTTTGTCGCGGGCCAGTAATTGTGATAACCGGATATTGTCGGTAAAGCTGGAGTATAACGGGTTCAATGTTTCGAGGAATAAGTTTCATTTTTGAACAAATTTTAAATTGAACTGCAAATTTGTTCAAAATGTAAGAGGTTAATTCTTTAAATGCAAATCTGAAAATTCCAATTGTAATTATGAAATAAACCATTAATGGCATTCATTTTGCCTTCAAAAATTGAAACACGAAATTTTTTGCCTTAATATCCTGTCTTTTAATGAATTCGTGTATTCTTCTGGATGGGGTTAAAGCCCAGGCGAAATATTCATGTGATTGGGCATCTCCGCCATAAATAGCGGAGTTCGTCGCTGTTGTGTAGGTGAGAATCCTGACGCTGTATGGCGTTAAGTTGGATTGAAACCTTCGGCAAAAAGCTTGTCAGAATAATAGAACTTCCATAAAAAAAGTTGAAAAATATGTTGTGTTTTGTTATCTTTTTCGAGTAAAATAATTACTCAAAAAAGGGGCGTATGTTAGACTCCTTAATCACTTCGCAAACGCGCGTAAAATTGTTGATGCGCTTTTTTTTGAATCCCCGCATGAGCGGTTACTTGCGGCAGCTGGCTAAAGAATTTGGCGAGTCGACCAACAGCATCCGCACCGAACTTAACAAACTGACCCAGGCCAAAATTCTTTCTGTCGAAACCCAGGGCCGAAATAAAGTGTACCGCGCCAATACCAATCATCCCCTGTTCGAAGATATCCGCAATATTGTGGTCAAATCCATGGGTATCGATAAGGTTGCGACGAATATCATCAACAAACTGGGAAACGTAAAACTGGCCTTCATTCGCGGTGATTACGCGGTAGGAAAAGACAGTGGATTGATCGATCTGGTGATTGTAGGTAATGCGATCAATCTAAAAGAGGTGGAACGCGTGCGCACAAAAACCGAAAATCTGATCAGGCGCAAGATTAATACCCTGGTTTTAAAGGAAGAGGAGTTCCAGAAGCTACGCGACACCTTAGAAAAAGATCCTATTCTGATCTTATTGAAGGAGGAGGCCCCGTGAAGATCGGCATGGTTCTGGATCGTCCCTTCCCTCCGGACCATCGGGTGGAAAAAGAGGCATTAAGCTTAATTGCCGCCGGTCATCAGGTTCATTTGTTTTGTTTTAATCATGGCGGACAAAAAGCCAGGGAAACGGTGCGCGGAATTCAGGTTGTGCGTTTTTATTTACCAAAAATTTTATTTAAAAAGCTGCTGCCGTTGATTAATGTGCTGCCTTTTTACAATGGGTTCTGGTGGTGGCATTTAAAACGGAAAGTTAAAGCATTGGGCATTGAGGCCCTGCACATTCACGATTTGCCGTTGAGTAAGGTGGGACTTAAATTAAAGAGGCACTTTAAAATTCCTTTGATTATCGACATGCACGAAAATTACGCCGATTGGATCGAAGAGACGCCACATTACAATACGTTTATTGGACGGCTGGTAAAAAAGTGGAGTAATTGGCGGGCTTATGAGCGCTTCTACTTGCAGCAGGCAGACTATGTGATCGGTGTGGCGCCCATATTAATTCAAAAAATGATTGGCAATTATGACCTGCCACCTGAGAAGGTGATTTTTGTGCCCAACACACCAGACCGCCATTTTCTGGATGTCATTCAACAGGATGACGATATCAAACAACGCATGAACGGCCGGTTCAACCTGATTTACGTGGGCGGCATTGCCTACCTGCGCGGCCTGCAAAACGTTATTCCACAGATGAAGGAAATCAAGAAGCGCATTCCAGAGATCCAGCTGGTGATCGTGGGCGATGGTTCTTATTTGCCGGAATTAAAAAAGCTGGCGCAGCGTCTGGGTCTGGAAGAAACGGTGGCGTTTTGCGGCTGGGAATCCATTCCGCGCGTGGCCGGTTACATTTCGCTGGCTCACATCGGTTTGTACCCGCCGTTAAAATATCAGGGCGTGGACGATAAGGTACCGACCAAGCTATTTCAGTACTGGGCGTTGGCCAAACCAATTATTGCCTCTGATCATAAACTACCCAGGGAGATGATCGCTAAATATCAGGCCGGTTTTACCGTGGATTTTGAAAAGCAGGGGGCAAAGTTTGTGGAACTGGTGGAAAAACTGTACAGGGAACCGGAATTGCGCGAACAAATGGGTCGTAATGGCCGACGGGCTATCGACGAAGAGTGGAACTGGGAGAAAACCGTACAGCCATTATTGGAACTTTATCGAAGATTAGAAAAAGGAGAAAACATTGCAGTTACAAAATAAGAAGGTACTGGTTACCGGGGCCGATGGTTTTATCGGTTCACATTTGACGGAAATGCTTTTGAAAAGAGGTTGTCGGGTACGTGCTTTGTCCTATTACAATTCGTTTAATTACTGGGGCTGGTTGGAAGACATCCCTCCTTCCGAAAATCTGGAAGTCGTTAGCGGGGATATTCGGGATGCGCATTTTGTCGATACATTGGTTGAGGGCGTTGATGTGGTCTTTCATCTGGCCGCTTTAATTGCCATCCCATTTTCTTATCGGGCGCCCGATAGTTATGTGGACACCAATGTTAAGGGCACCTTACATATTTGTCAGGCTGCACGGCGGCACGGTGTAAAAAAATTGCTGCACACTTCCACCAGTGAGGTTTACGGAACCGCACAATACGTGCCTATTGATGAAAACCACCCATTGCAACCCCAATCACCTTACAGCGCCAGTAAAATTGGCGCCGACGCCATGGCCATGAGCTTTTATTACAGTTTTCAACTACCAGTGACCATTGCCCGGCCTTTTAATACCTATGGTCCCCGACAATCAGCCAGGGCGGTAATTCCCACGATTATTACGCAATTGGCTGCCGGGGCAAAAGAAATAAAACTGGGCGATTTACGGCCCACGCGCGATTTTAATTTTGTACAAGATACCTGCAAAGGCATGATCTTACTGGCTGAAGCAGAAAACACCATTGGCCAGGTGTTTAATATCGGTTCGGATTCTGAGATTTCTATTGGCGATTTAGCAAAAAAAATCATGAAACTGATGCAGATGGAGGCAAAAATAGTTTCCGAAGCTCAGCGTTTGCGTCCTAAAGATTCCGAGGTTCTACGTTTAAGATGTAACAATCAGAAAATAAGACAGGTTGCAGGTTTTAAACCGGACTTTACTTTAGACGAAGGCCTAAAGATCGCCATTGATTGGTTTACCAAAAAGGAAAATTTAGCAAAGTATAAGAGCGATCTTTACAATGTTTGAGCAAATCATTTCGTTTATTAAAGAATTGTACAATAATGCGGAATTTGTACCGCTTCATGAACCGCGTTTTGTGGGCAGTGAAAAAAAGTATGTGGATCAGTGTATTGAAAGCACTTTTGTTTCCAGTGTGGGAGAATTTGTGACGCGATTCGAAAAAGAAATGGCCCGTTACACAGGTAGCAAATTTGCTGTAGCGACCTCCAATGGAACTTCTGCCCTGCATCTGGCCCTATTACTGGCTGGAGTAACAGCGGAAAGCGAAGTGCTAACCCAGCCATTGACATTTATTGCAACAGCTAATGCCATTCGTTATTGCGGAGCTCACCCGCTTTTTTTAGATGTTGATGAAAAGACTCTGGGCCTCTCGAGTGAAAAATTAGCACATTTTTTAAAAACTTCCACTTTACGTCAGAAGGATGGTACATTAATCAATCGCATCACCCGTCGTAAGATTTCGGCCTGTTTACCCATGCATACCTTTGGGCATCCCTGCCGAATTGATGAAATCGTTGAGGTTTGTAGTGCTTACGGTCTTCCGGTAGTGGAAGATGCTGCCGAGGCCATGGGCAGCTATTACAAAAATCAGCATGCAGGTACCTTTGGATTGCTTGGCGTATTGAGTTTCAATGGCAATAAAATTATTACTACGGGCGGTGGAGGAATAATCCTTACCAATGACGAAAGTCTGGCAAAAAAGGCCAAACATCTCTCAACTCAGGCCAAGGTTCCACATCCCTGGGAATACGTACACGATGCTGTAGGCTTCAATTATCGCATGCCCAACCTGAATGCAGCCCTGGGTTGTGCGCAATTGGAAACGTTAGATCAGTTTTTAAACAGTAAAAGAGAAATTGCCCGCCAATACAAGTTGTTTTTCAAAGACATCGAGTCGGTCACTTTTTTTGAAGAACCTCAATTTGCCCGTTCCAACTATTGGTTAAATGCTGTATTGTTTGAAACGAAAGAAGAGCGTGATCTGTTTTTAAAACTCAGCAACAAAGCGGGAGTACAGACGCGACCAGCCTGGAAATTGATTCATGAGCTGGAAATGTACAGAGATGAAATTTCACAGGATGTTGTTACCGCACAGGAAATTGCCCATAAATTGGTGAATATTCCCAGTAGTGCCATCATTTAGAGGTAGAAATGAAATTACCGGATTTCATAATCATTGGCGAAACGAAATGTGGAACCACTTCTTTTTACAACTATTTAATTCAGCACCCCAAGATTCTGGAGACCTTTGGAAATGGGGATCAGGTAGATGAAATTTATCGTACCAAAGAGATACGTTTTTTTGACCGTTATTTTGCTCGGGGCGTCGAGTGGTACAAGCAGTGTTTCCCTGATACGCGTGCAGGAGAAATTACTGGTGAAGCAACGCCCATGTACATGTACCGCACTCTGGCCCTTTACCGCATAAAAAAAGTTGTACCACATGCCAAATTCATTATTCAATTAAGGAATCCAGTTGATAGATTGTATTCCAATTATCAACACTACTACAAATGGGTACCCGGTTTTAAAGACAAATATCAAAATTTTCGACACTTTTTAAATACAGCCCGGGATACCGATTATTTTATGATTGATAAGGGCATTTATGTCCAAACTATTGAGCGCTGGTTTAAATTTTTCCTTCGAGACCAATTTTTTATTTTTTCTCTGGAGGAACTGGAAGAACAACCACAAAAAATTTACAGTGCTGCCTTAGAATTTTTAGGTGTTGAAGATTTTAAATTGGCGAAATTTCAAAAGCTGCGTGCCTTAAATTACGATCCAATGGATCAGGATGTTCGGGAAATGTTGGTAGAATTTTATGAACCATTCAATAAACAGTTGTACGATTTGTTGGGAAAACAATTTAATTGGGATAAATAGCCATGAGCCGAATTACTGACATAGATCAATTAAAAATAGATTTAAACGAAACCATGTTAAATGCCATCCGCAAAATGGACGCATTAAAACGAAAACTTCTAATTGTAACAAAGAAAGACGAGTACTTCAGCTTGTTAAGTATTGGCGATATTCAGAGAGCTATTATTAAAAATATTCCATTTTCAGAACCTATTAAAAACATTTTGCGCGAGAATGTCAGAGTTGCCAGGGAAGAAGAAACCTACGAAGCGATTAAGGAGATGATGCTCAAATTCCGAACCGAGTTTATGCCGGTGGTGAACCGAAAAAATCAGATTGTAAAAGTCTATTTCTGGGATGACATTCTGGGAGAAGAATTTGTTGAAGAGGAGGTATTAGATTTACCTGTCGTGATTATGGCTGGTGGAAAGGGAACGCGTTTAAAGCCCATTACTAATATCATTCCTAAAGCGCTTGTTCCTATTGGTGAAAAACCCATTATTCAGTTAATCATAGAAAGCTTTGTAAAAATAGGCTGTAAAAAGTTTTACATCTCCCTAAATCACAAGGCAGAGATGATAAAACAGTATTTTGAAGAAATTGAGAATCGGGACTTCCAGTATTATTTTTTCCAGGAGTCAAAACCGCTGGGCACAGCGGGGAGTCTTTTCTTGCTAAAGGATAAAATCCGCAAACCTTTTTTTGTCTCCAATTGTGATATCTTAATCGACCAGGATTATCGCGAAATATTTAAATATCACCAGGAAAACCAGAACGAATTGACCATTGTAGCTGCTTTACGTCATTATGATATTCCTTATGGTATTTTAGAAACAGGCCAGGGAGGGGTCTTAAAGAAATTAACTGAAAAGCCCAATTTGACCCTCCAGGTGAATACGGGTCTCTATGTTCTTGAACCACACCTATTAAAGGAAATTCCGGAAGATCGATTTTTTCACATAACGGATTTAATTCAAAAGATCCAAAAGAGGAATGGTAAAGTGGGCGTATTCCCCATAAGCGAGAAATCGTGGATTGACATAGGTAAGTGGCAGGATTATCAGAAATTGTTCAACAAAATCGGATAGTTTTTACATGGCTAAAAATCCTTCAATCTTATTTATCTTTACCGGGGCGAATCATCGTTCTGTCAATGTTAAAAAATGGCTTGATCTGTTTAAAGACGGTTCTGAGTTAAACATTGCTATTATGTTGCCTCAAATATCCAGCGAAGAGATGAAATCACTGGAAAAGCAATATCCTGATTTTGTTTTCATTTATTTTAAATCTTTTAAGGAAATGAAAAACCTGTCTCTACTAGCCAGATACAAATACATCCAGAAAATCAGCAAGGCTATAGACCTTCTTAAAGTTGATGTCATCCATCTTCATGGAGCATTTTACAACTACATGATTTATCCTTTGTATTGGCTAAGATCAAATCCTGTACTGATTTACAACATCTGGGGGAGTGATTTTAATTTAAAATATAGGAAGAAATTAAAGAACACACTCATCCTTAAATCGTTGATCAAGAAAGCAGATTTAATCTGGACCAACTGGTTTCAGTTAGGTTTCACAATCAAATCACTGTTTCCTGAATATAAAGAGAAGGTCAAAAGCATACCCTGGGGCGTGCCGGAATATTTATTTTATCCTCCTGATCCGAATTTGGTCAAAGCAACAAAGGACAGATTCGAGCTTTCACAGGAAGACTACGTGTTACTGTACACACGGGGGCTGGTTCCAAATTCTAACCATCAAAAATTGTTAGAAGCCGTAGCCCTGTTGCCCAGATCGTTAAAATTTAAATTAATTATTCATCATACCAGACCTGATTCTGAAAATGCAAAAAATTTAAAGCAATTTGTACAATCCCATAAACTGACGGGCAAGGTGCTCTTTTCGGAACAGTACCTGGATGAGTTGCAAATGCAAGCATTATATCATGTTGCTGATCTGGTTTTTTCTCTAACCACTCAGGAGCAATTTTCTCAGGTAATAGTAGAGGCCATCCTTGCTCGTTGCCAATTGATTTTACATCAAAATGAAGCCTACCAGTTTTTGAAAGAAGTGTTTCGCTTCCATGTTGAATTAGTTGATGTTTTTAACGCACAACAACTGGCCCAAAAAATTGAGTATTTTATTCGAAATCGCCCAGAACCAGATTATTCTTACGAATCCATGGTTATTGACCGTCTGTTCCGATTTTCCAGAAATAAAAGCGAAATAATTGATCTTTACCGGGAATTAATCTACAAAAAGACAGGGAAGTAAATTGGGAAACCTGTTTAAAAAAATTGCAAAAAATTCTGCGATTTACAGTTTGGGAAATGTCTCTTCCAAGTTAGTAGGTTTTATTCTCTTACCCATTTACACAAAATATCTGACGATTCATGATTATGGCATTTTAGCGATTTTAGAAATTTCCGGACAATTTTTAAGCTCTGTGTTAAGCATGGGTTTGTATTTTTCTTTAAATCGCTGGTATTGGGATTCTGATTACAAAGACAAACAGAATATTCTTTTCTTTATGGTCGTTAGCGCTTTAGTGGTGGTGGGTAGCACGATTTTATTTGGTCTGTTTATCTTTGCTGATCATCTTTCACAATTTATTTTTTCTTCGGATCAATACGTCTATTACATAAAACTTCTTTTGTTTTCGGTGTTTCTGAATATGCTTAGTCGTGCGGCATTGAACCTGATGCGCATTCAGGAAAAAGCTGTTTTATATTCTGTATCTAATTTAACACGCTTCTCCGTGAATCTTTTGTTGACCGTTTATTTTGTTGCTTTTTTGAAACGCAATGTGGCTGGAATTTACGAGGCCCAGATTATTGGATTTGTTGTCTTTTTTGTAGTGATTTCCAGATACTTTATTAAAAACATTCACATCAGATTCGAATTCCTGTTATTTAAAGAGATGCTGGCTTTCGGATTGCCGATGATTTTTACCTCCATTGCTGGAATTATCCTGTCTATTACAGATAGGTACAGTCTGCGCTTTTTGGCTACAATGGGGGAAGTTGGTATTTATTCTTTTGGATTTAAAATCAGTAATAGTTTAAAAGTGTTTTTAGGACAATCCATAATCTGGGCATTGACGCCCGTAATGTACAAAGTAATGAAAGATGCTCAGGCCAGGCAATTCTATTCCAAAACGCTAAATTATTTTACCTTTGTGTTAACGCTTTCTGTTCTTTTGCTTTCATTGTTTGCTAAAGAAAT
Organism: Caldithrix sp.; assembly: GCF_056497305.1. Lineage (NCBI taxonomy): Bacteria > Pseudomonadati > Calditrichota > Calditrichia > Calditrichales > Calditrichaceae > Caldithrix > Caldithrix sp. The sequence continues at coordinate 8,716 of NZ_JBSMDE010000106.1, forward strand.
AATCGAACTGATTGCAAAAAGTCCGGATTATTATCGAGCGTATCAAATTGTACCCATCATTGCTTTTGCTATTTTATTCGATCTCTTAAAAAATGTGTCGGCTATTGGGATTAATATAGCTAAAAAGACTAAAACAACCGCCATGATCATTACAATGGTGGCGATTTTAAATATAGGGTTAAATATATTGTTAATCCCACATTACCAGGCAATGGGGGCAGGAGTTGCAACACTTATTTCGCAGATGATTGCCTTTATGTCTATTACGTATTTTGGACAAAAATTTTTCACCATTCCTTACGAATATGGCAAATTATCGTTAATGATCATTTTGTGTGCAGGAATTCTGGTTATCTCCACATTATTTAACGACTATATTCTTGTTCATCGCCTTCTCATCAAGACCGCTCTAAGTTTAACATTTCCGTTGATCTTAATAATAACCCGTGTTATTCAGCCCAAAAACTTAGCTTTATTTAAGAATCAATAATCATTAGTGAGAAACACCATTTACAAATAAATTATGGATCTCCTGGGCATTGGCTGCATGGCCCAGAATGACTAATTCATCAATTTTACCATTAAACATTCGATTGGCAGCGTTACCTTCTGGAACAAGGCCACCTACCAAAATGGGATATTGTTGATGGTTGAAATTAGCCACGTCATTCGCTTCTAAAATTTTTTCTCCATTTAAATAGAGTTCTACTTTATCCTTTCTAAAAATACCAGTAGCAAAATACCATTGTTGTGGTTCAATAACATCGAATTCTCTGAGCAAAATCTGATTAGAAATTGCTGGAACTGTAAAAAGTAAATTCATATTAAAAGGTGGAGATGGTGTGCCAATATGAAATGAAAAATCAAGTGCCAAAGAGGTATTCGGCCCTTTAATAACCATCATTTCTACATCAGCGGCTTCACCTGGTGTCTCGCGAATGTAATCATTATTCTTGTAAAACCAGAAAGCAATGGTCTTTTCGTCCAGGTTGTAAATATCAATGTGCGGAATTTCGAGATAGTCGTCAATACCGTCAAAGTTAACAGCCCGACCAAATTTCCCCTCACTAAAAATGACCCCGCCGTGATCCAATGCGTGGTTTTGAAAGGCACTCTGATCTCTTAAATTGCCATCAAAAGGAAAATAGGCGATCAAATCTGGATGGGTGTCGCCCCAGGTAACGATTATTCGCAACGAACCGCTCACCGGATTTAGTTGTAAATAAACCGGAGTAATGATTCCTGGTGCAATATAAACCATGGTACTACCGCTGTAGATAACGGTCCCCTCAGCATTCAGGGCGTTCACGGTTAACATCCAGGAACCGGTTGGGATTTCATTAATTTCGGCCACGGCGTAGCTATCGGCCATAGTAAACCGAAAGCGAATTGTATCCTGCTCATTGGCTAAAATGCCTTCAATGGCGTGAACTTCCCGCGGGGCTTGTCGCATGTCCATTTTTAAACTTAGAGAGCCTGGAGGAGTTGGTTCCTGTTCAATAAGCCCCGGAGTATTTTTCTGGCAAGCGGTAAAGAGTCCCAGAACAATGAGCGCTAAAATCAAGGGAAGACCTCTCATGTTTCACCTCGCAATAAATTTTACCAAAAAACGGGGCGTGCGTACCAAAAATATGCATGCCCGTAAGTAATTTGCTCTAAATGCCCCGTTTCGATCTGGTAACGGAACAACTGGCGATCCTGGTGATCAGGGCCAACAATCACTGAGAAAATGACAGATTGCCCATCATAGGTAAAGGCCGGATAGGTAGCCTGCCCTAATTCTGTAACATTGATTTCCTTTTCCTGATTGGTGACCAGATCGTGAATGACCACAGCCATATAGGTGGAATCTAAGGAGATTTTGCTAAACACCATGCGTTGCCCATTTCGATCAAAAGAAGGAAATTCGCAGTGAAAATCGCCCGTAATAACCGCCTGTTTCTGGCTTCCATCATGTTTGATGCGGTCAATCTGAAATGTTCCATGGTGGTTTACATGATAATAAATCCAGTCGGAGTTGGTAGGAGTGGCCGGATATTTCTTTTTACTCGAGTCATTCAGGATGGTGTGAAAATCCTGCCCATCAACATTGACCGAAGCCAGCTGCCAGGGATAGGAATAATCGCCAAAATATTTGTAATCAAATAAAATGCGGTTCAGAACAGGTGAGTAAAATAGGAAGTTGGCATTTACGCCAAGAAAGCTTAACGTGGTTATGCGATGCGTGGAGAGATCGAAGCGGCAGAGTTCATCCCTACCCCGTAAGAAGACAAAACTGTTTCGTTGAGCATCCGTCCATATGGGGTAACGGCCGTCAATTAAATCAAAAATTTTAGAACCATTGTCCTGCATGAGCAAAATACGCCATTCCCCAGCAGGGTTTTTAGCCATCAGTAACATCATGTTTTCCGGAACGCCGCCCCAGCTTACGGTGATGTCAATGCCACCCGTAATCTCCACCAGATTTAAAAAAACGGGTGTAACTTTACCAGGCTCTACAAAAACGTACACTGAGCCCGAATATGTTCGTTTTCCTGCTCTGTCGAAGGCATCAACCTGTAAGTACCATTCTCCACTTTCAATATTTCCAATCGTAGCCTGTGCCAATCCATCATGCATCTCAAAGTCAAAAAAAATCGTGTCGTGCCCCTCTTTGGTTAAAAAGCCTTTTAAATAGGCCACGTTGTCCGGCGCTTTTTCCATGTCGATGCTTAACGACAAATTTCCGGCATCGATGCTTTCCGGAGGGGTGTTTTCTGTGACCATTTTGGAGCAGAAAGTTAAAACTAAAAAAATGAAGAAGAACAAGGGGAAAGACCGTTTCATCTTTTTATTCTCCCTGGTTTGCTAAACAAAGGAATGAAAGCTTTTTTATAATTTAACATAAAAATTTAAAAATTCAAGCTTAATCTTATTGCCTTATGAAGCATTAATTTGCTTCATAAGAAAATTTTGGGAGGAAACCCAAGCAGAGGAACTTTTTGATATTTTTGAAGATATTCAATTACTTTGCCGGTTAACCAGATTCCAGAATAAGTAGAATACTTCCTTCAAAACTTATAATCCCGCTTAGCGGGATGCGAAAATTTTTGTGCTATGTGAGGAAGTAAATCTGTTGAATTGTTGATTTGTTGAATAGTGGAATGAGCATCGGGCTGACACAGCGAATTCCCATTGTTCGTGAATGGTATTTCCAACATAGGTGAGAAAATTCCCCCACCATGCCTTCCCCCTTTCACAGATTTTTATTCTGGGAGAGGGGGATCGAGGGGGTGAGGGCTAATTGGTGAAATGACTTCTGCTGTTGGAGGAGTAAAGTTAAGAGTATATGAGTGTAAGAGTTAAAGGGTTCCAGGCCATCGGCCTGTCATTATTTAAAGAAGTTTTTGGGTTGCGGCTTTGCAGCCTTAGATCTTTGAGTTCAACAAAATGGGATGCGCGGATATTTCACAATTCTGATTTTTCTGGCGGGAAAAATACCTTTTTTGCTTTTAATTCAGAACATGAGGTAAAAGAGCTTCCAGAATTAATGGCATTTTTGTATTTTTTTTTAATTTTTTTTTATGTATTTCCGATAATAAAAACAAAAGATTCATTCTCAAGGTAAATCATGATGAAAAAGAAACGAAATGTTAAGTTAAATATTTTTAACAAGATGGGGCCTTTAAAAATCAAAAATGAGCAGATACAGGTCGGTCAATCCAATAATCATAATTTTACAAACTTTATTCATTTTCGCTGGAGAGATGTAAAAAAAATTATCGCCGGAATTCCGGATGAAGTTTCGCGCAACGTGGAAGAAATGCTCGGTTATACAGAGAATGATTTTTTAGAAGGGAAGATTACTTTTGCACAGCTCATTGTGCCTGAACATCGAAAAGTGGTTTTAAAAACCTTTAAAGAACATTCCAAAAAAGATACGCCTTATTTTCAGAACAGGCCCTATGCTCTAATGCATAAAGATGGTCATTATATCTGGGTCATCGATTACGTTTCCATCTATCGTAATACCGAAAACAAAATTTACGAATATCAGAGTTTTGTTGTTGATATTTCTGAAGCATTGGAAACCAAACGATTAATATCCAACCAGCGCAATCGCATGGAAAAGCTTTACGAGATTATCAGCCGTTTGAACAGAGCAAAATCGTTGGATGAAATTTTCCAGATTACATTAGAAGGAGCAAAATCTATTCTAAATGCTAATCGCGCCTCCGTTTTGCTATTCGGTGCGGACCAAAAAGTGCATTTTGTCGCCTGGGATGGGTTGTCTGAAATGTATCGTCAAAAGACCGATGGACATAGTCCCTGGCAAAAACATGAAACCGATGCCCAGCCCATTTTTATTTCTGATGTAGAACATTCCGATCTATCAGAAGATATAAAAAAAGTCATCCAGGATGAAGGCATCAGAGCCCTGGGATTTGTCCCTATGGTGAATCCGGACGGCTTATTAGGCAAATTTATGGTGTACTACGACCATCCCTACATTTGTAACAATGAGGGCAAACACCTGGCGCAACTACTGGCAGATAATCTAACTGCAATTATTAGTCGCATGCAGGCTCTGGAACAAGCCCTGCACTCTGAAAGGAAGTATCGTTCCATTTTTGAAAACATTTCTGAAGGTATTTACCAAACTTCTTATGAAGGTAAACTCCTAACCGCCAATCAATCGATGGCTAACATCCTGGGATATGATTCTATTGAAGAACTTCTCTCTATTGAAAATGTGCGGGAAATTTACTGGGATCCTGATGATCGTCAACGATTGATCAAATTAATCGAAAAAGAAGGAGTATTAAAAAATACTGAAGTAAAATTAAAACGTAAAGATGGAAAGCCCGTTTGGATTCTGATGAATGACAGGCCCGTTTACGATGCCAACGGACACTTTCTTTATTTTGAAGGAACCATTCTTGACATTACCGATCTAAAAAATACACAGGATGAGATTAAAGAATTAAACGAATTTCAAAGACTTATCTTAACCTTTGCTGCCGAATACATTAATGTACCACTGGATCAATTTGATGAAAAAATAAATCGCGCATTACAGATTTTAGGGGAATTCACGGGCGTCGATCGTGTCTATCTCTTTGATTACCATTTTGAACGCGGTATTATGACCAATACACATGAATGGTGTGCGCCTGGCATACCGCCTGAAATTGACAACTTACAGGAGGTGCCTAATGAGCTTGTGCCCGAATGGGTCAATGCCCATCTTCATGGCCAGATGATTCATATCCCCGATGTTTTAGAATTACCTCCAGAAAGTAATCTACGAAAGATTTTAGAACCTCAGAATATTAAAACCCTGATTACCGTACCAATTATGCAACACGGAAAGTGCATCGGTTTTGTGGGATTTGATTCTGTAAGGGCAAAAAGACAATGGACTAAAAATGAAATTGCACTTTTAAAACTCTTTGCTGAAATTGTCAGCAACGCCAGAGAACGAAAGGAGAAAGAAGAGACCATTACCCGCAGAGAAGAACAACTACGTGCCCTGATCAATGCCACGCCCGATATCATCTGCTTTAAAGACGGCAAAGGCCGCTGGTTAGAAGCCAATGAAGCGGATTTAAAATTGTTTGAATTAGAGGATATTCAATACCAGGGCAAAACAGATCGAGAACTTTCCCACTATTCCAAATTTTATCGTGATTCTCTACTTACCTGCGAAATAACCGATGAAAAAGCATGGCGGAAAGGTACGATATCCCGAAACGAGGAAATAATTCCTAAACCAGACGGAACACTAAAAATTTATGATGTAATTAAGGTACCTCTTTTCAATGAGGATGGCAGCCGGAAAGGGCTGGTCGTTTTTGGTAGAGATATTTCTGCTCTGAAAGCCACTGAAAAATTGTTAGAGAGGCAACTTCATTTTTCCAATGCATTAAATCTCTTAGCCAAAAAAATAATACAGGGCAACACACGCAGAGAAATTCTTAAAGACACCATTGCCATTATCGGACGTACCTTGGAACTGGATCATTGCGCGATCTATGAAATCATCCAAAAGGAAACCTGTCGTTTAATTACAGATTGGATCAAAGAAAATATGACCAAAGCTCGTTGGCCCAAAATAAATGAGCTTCCCTGTAGTCAATTTTCCCTTTCATTGCGCCATATTTTTAATAATCAGGTTCACATTGAAAGCCAATCGGATAAACCCTACACCCTGTTTATCAAAGAGGGGTCAGATAGGTTCATCCATAAAACGTTAAAAATTAGAAGTTTATTGTGGTATCCTATTATTTTATCGTCATCCGAAAAATATGTTTTGGCCTTCACGTTTCTTACCAAAAAGCACAAATGGGACCAGGAAGAATTAAAATTCACAACTTCCATTGCACAGCTGATTGAAATTGCTTTACAAAAGATCCGTTTTTTGGAGGAACAACAAAATGCCGCCTCAGAAATAAAACGCCTTGCCACCCTGGTAGAGCAATCAACCTCTGCGCTGATTATCACCGATACCAATGGAGTGATCAATTATGTAAATCCGGCTTTTGAGAAGATAACCGGTTTTAACAGGGAAAAGGCAATCGGAGAGCCCCTTTCCATTTTGAAAAGCGAGCTTAGGGATGAAATATTGGAAAGCCTTAATAAAGGCAATGTTTGGAGAGGGCGATGGATTAATAAGCATCGCGACGGCTCAGCATATCATGAGGATGTGGTCATTTTCCCAATCAGAGATAACACAGGTCAAATCATCAATTTTTGTAAAAGCGCACGCAATATCGAAAACGAAATTCGCCTCGAAGAACAACTTCGTCAGATGCAAAAAATGGAAGCTATTGGACAATTGGCAGGTGGAATTGCTCATGATTTTAACAATCTGCTCACGGTCATCAATGGATACGCCGAATTAGTGCTCACACGTTTAAAAAAAGCCGACCCGACGTACCCGGCTCTTAAGGCCATTCTGGAAGCAGGAAAACGTGCGGCTACGCTTACCAATCAATTATTAGCCTTTAGTCGTAAGCAAATTGTTAATAAAGAGATTGTTAATTTAAACCAGGTTATCCTTAACACAAAAAAATTAATACGAAGGCTGATCGGCGAAGACATCCAGATTGATTTCAATTTAAAAGAGCCCCTCTCTCCTATTTTAGCCGATCGAGCCCAATTGGATCAAATTTTAATCAATCTTGTGATTAATGCTAGAGACGCCCTCAATCAGGTGAAAAAACCTGATTTTATTAAACGGATCCATATTGAAACAGATCAAGTAGAATATGACGAACAAACAGCAGCCCAACATCCGGGTATGAATTCAGGTAAGTATGTCGTTTTGCTGGTGTCCGATAATGGGGTGGGCATAGATGATGTTACAAAGCAGCGTATTTTTGAACCCTTTTTTACCACTAAAGAAAAAGGGAAAGGCACAGGGCTCGGTTTATCTACCGTTTATGGTATTGTTAAACAGAACGACGGCACCATTTATGTTTATTCCGAGCCTAATCTCGGCACGACTTTTAAGATTAATTGGCCCATGGTAGAGTTTCAATCTATGCCCAGAGCAATCAAGAAGCCTACCAATTTAAATTTAAAAGGTACAGGAACAATCCTTCTGGTCGAAGATGATAAAGATGTACGTCATTTTGCAGAAAAAGCGCTATCAAATTTTGGTTATAAAATTTTTGTTGCTTCTAACGGACGAGAAGCGCTGGATCTGGTAAAACAGTTAAACCTCAGACCGGATTTACTTATTACTGACCTGGTGATGCCAGAGATGAATGGCAAAGAGCTGGCTATTAAATTACAAAATCTCTTTCCTGACATGAAAATCATCTATGTTTCTGGTTACACGGATGATCACATTGTGCAAAATGGGATGTTAGAAAAAGGGATACATTTTATTCCAAAACCCTATTCAGCTGAAACTTTAGCTGCAAAAGTAAAAGAGGTTTTAAAGAGCTAAGGTAGCAAAGCCGCACTCAAAAACTTCTTTAAAAAATGACAGGCCGGTGCCCAGGAATCCTTTAACTCTTACACTCATATACTCTTAACTTTACTCCTCCAACAGCAGAAGTCATTTCACCAATTAGCCCTCACCCCCTCGATTCCCCTCTCCCAGAATAAAAATTTGTGAGAGGGGGAAGGCATGGTGTGGGGAATTTTCTCACCTATGTTGGAAATACCATTCACGAACAATGGGAATTCGCTGTGTCAGCCCGATGCTCATTCAACTATTCAACAAATCAACAATTCAACAGATTTACTTCCTCACATAGCACAAAAATTTTCGCATCCCGCTGTGGCGAGATTAAATCTTTTAAGGGAAGTATTACTTCATGCTCAAGTCTGTTACCAGAATTTAACAAGATTATTAATAACTTTCTGCTACAAAAAATTAAGGGGCAAGAGTAACAATTTATCTGGCACAATTATTTCATTAAGATTAATGGATGTTTTTCTTACCCTGCGTTTAAAAATTCGAATAGCATAGGTCGCTTTTTTGAGTGCCAGACCAAAGCATTCTCAAAATCCTTCTGGAGTTAACCAGATATCAACCTGGGTCATGTTTGCAAATTGGGTATTTTGTGCCTGTAAGTATATTAACCAAATAGAAACATAAAAGCCTCCGCAAAGGAGGCTTTTTAAAGGGTTCTGGTGACGCCCTACTCTCCCATCCCTTAATTGGGACAGTACCATTGGCGCAGACGGGCTTAACTTCTCTGTTCGGCATGGGAAGAGGTGTTTCCCCGTCGCCATAGTCACCAGAATTTAAGATGTTTTGACTATCATTTTAGATAGAAGTAGTAAGTATCTACCTGTTGGTAGTAAAAATAGGTTAAGTCTCACGGCGCATTAGTACTGCTCGGCTAAACGTATTGCTACGCTTACACCTGCAGCCTATCAACCTCCTGATCTCGAAGGCGCCTTTAGTGCCGACGAATCGGCAAGGGATGTCTCATCTTGGGTTGGGTTTCGCGCTTAGATGCTTTCAGCGCTTATCCACACCGAACATAGCTACCCAGCTGTGCTCCTGGCGGAACAACTGGTACACTAGAGGTTCGTCCACTCCGGT
>NZ_JBSMDE010000107.1:0-3964 GCF_056497305.1 Caldithrix sp.
GTTCAGTATAAAAACCACGAATTTCACGGATTAACACGAAGATATTTGATGTAATTTAAATAAAAACAATAGGCAAATTTAAATAAAATTCGATAATAATACCTTTTTAGAGTGGACTCACGAATTATTTTGTGAAAGGGCAAGTATTGCCCAGGCGGTGAAGGTCTGTGCCGGCATGTCATTCTTAATCCCGTTTCAGACGTAACTCGAGCTTCAGCTCGAGACTTGCCCTAACACCTACACAAATGTTGTTCCCATGCAAGCGAAAACTCCGAATCCCGGGGACTGGCCAGTCTGGCGAGGCGCAGCCTGTTTTAGCGCAGCGGAAATCCCGATTCTCTGTGACGGGACATTAAACCATTCTACAATTCAACAAATCAACAATTAAACAGTTTTACTCCCTCACATAGCATAAAAATTTTCGCATCCCGCTGTGGCGGGATTAGATCTTTTAAGGGAAGTATTCTAAACAAATCTCAAAAGGCTAACACTCAATCCTCTTACAATAACTACTGATTTCAATCCATCTTCAGATATTCATCCAGGCTCACTGGATGCTTGTGGACAAAGTCATAAAATGTTTTGCGTTTGACATCTGCCAGCAGAAGTTTGTAAGAAATAAGCGCCTTTAACCGCGAATTGTAAGCCTGACTCAAGCGGTTCCGATCCAGAGCCAGAGCTTGACTGTTAATGTCTCCGTTGGCAAAACGCTTTTTGCTGATTTCAAAACTTTTTTCGGCCACAGCGACGTTTTTTTCTAACAACTGCAGACGTTTCAAACTGTTTTCCAGCTCCATAACCGTGTTTAAAATGTCCCGTTTGATGGTTACTTTAAGGTCTTCCAGTGCCAATTGCTGCTGGCGTATTCGGGCTTTTTGGGCTAATAGCTGGTTTCTGTTTACATGCCAATCCCACAGAGGAATGGTAATAGACAGAGCAATGCCACGATTGCCCGGACGGCGCTTTAATTCTTCCCAGGCATTCTGGAAAGTCGTGTTCAGCAGAAAGGTACGTGGATCCTGTTTAACGCCAATAAAATCGTAATAAGCTGATATTTTTCCCTGGATCTGGCTTTCGGCGCCGATGCGTTTCAAATTGATCTTTTGTTGCTCCAGGGCGATTTCCTTCTCCTGAATTTCCAGGCGATTTTGCAATCCGTACTGCAAGGCAGTTTGCACGTCAACTGTGATGATTGGGTAACTCAAATCGCTGTTAAGCACTACGGAGTCCTGTAAACTGATATTTAACAATTGTTTCAGGGCATCTGCCTGTTGTTGCACCTCAACCAGGGACAAATCAAAATTGTTTTGCGCTTCTCCCAGATCGACCTCCATTTGCAGGGCCTCTACTTCTGCAATGACCCCGGCTTTAAATTTATTGCGGGCCAATTCAAAGGCATCCTGTTGTTGTTTCAGAGTCTGCAAGGCGATATTTTTACGTTCCTGAGCCGAGTACAGGCCATAAAAGGCCTGGGCAACTTCATATTCCAGATCCAATTGTGCGCGCAGTAACTGTTTTTCTGAAAGACGGTAATTCAATTCGGCCATTTTTAAGGTCGATTGAATGCGATTGTAGGAATAGAAAGATTGTAAAGGCTGTTCCAGGCCGATGCGTGTATTTAAGCGGAACGACTGTTCCTTTAAAAAATAGTCCTGTACATGGAATATGCCGGAGGTCAGGTACAAAAATCCATCGCTGGGTAAAGGCTGCTCAATTTGCAGGCTGGCGTTGTAGCGCGCCTGTTTTAAGGGAAAATAGTGCAGCCCGCTGCTGTCTTGCAGGCTGCTGATTGTTTCGCTGTAATCCGGAACATCGAGTTGCAAACTTACCTGGGTTTTAAAGCGATTGCGGGCGGCCCTTAATTCAAAGCGTGCAATTTTGAAATCTTCTAACAGCGAGCGCATTTTAAAACTATTCTGACGGGCCAGCTGCTGCGCCTTTTCCAGTGTGAGCACATGAATGTTTCCGGCAGACAGGCTGCCCAGGATCAGACCAATGAGTAAAATGATGGTTCGCATGGTACAAGCCCTTTTCGTTTTTGATTGAAAAGCGGATGGTTAAATTTGCTAAAATTTACGCTTAAATGCTCATTTTTGTTTGGTCAAAATTTAATTTGTTCGCAAATTTAGTTATCTTCTGGTTATTGGTAAATACTTTTTAGGGTAAAAGATTAGCAACAAGTCGACTAAAATTTCGTTATTTTTTATGGCAAGCCAAAAACTAAGGCGGAGATGAGCTGGCTATTAGAGAACATTCAACTGCAAAAGGCGCCATGATTTTTTTAGTACTGTTTCTTCCTCTTGCCCTTTGTGGCAGAGGGGACTGTGACTGTCAGACTTTTACACACTAAAATGTTAAGGCATTTGAGGGAAATTTTCTAAAAAAACGGTAGGAGGTCAGGTGCGTACGTTCATCATTGTTTTTGGTTTTTCTTTGTCCGTTTTGTGGGCCGGTCAATCTCAATACATTAAAGAAGCTGAGCAATTGCTTAAAGAGCACCATTTTAAACAGGCTTTTGCGCGCCTGCAGGCCCATCAGGATGATCCAGACGCGTTGTATTATCTGAGTGTTATTAAACTATTGCAGGGGGAAATCGATGAAGCTTTGAATTTTGCAGAAACTGGGTTACAAAAAGCGCAGAATAAGGGACGCTTTTATGAATGGCTTGGCGACATCTACTCCGTTAAAGCGCAAACGGCCAATCTATTCTCCGCCCTGACAATCGTGAAAAAAATTAAACAGTATTGGTTAAAGGCAATAGAATGGGATCCGCACAATGTAAAGGTCAAGGAAAAATTGTTCATGTTTTACCTGATGGCGCCTGGTATTGCCGGCGGAGATGAGCAAAAAGCCAGAGCGTTTATTGAGGAGGTAGAGCAGGAAGATTCATTGCGTGCTTTGCTGTTGAAAGCCCGCTTCTGGAAGAAGAAAAAAGAAATGGATCAAAGCCGAAAGCTGTATGAGCAGGCTTTGCATCGAGCGCCGGACAGTTTGAACATTCTACGTGAAGCGGGATTGTTTTATCTGACTCAGGAAGAGTACGCACAGGCACGACGCTGTTTTCAAAAGATAGTTGCCTTACAACCTGAGAACTTTACGGGATATGATTTGCTGGGCGATTGGTTCAGCAAAAAGGCGCAATTCGATTCAGCGCTTGCCGAGTATGATCGGGCGCTGGCAAAAGATCCCTATCAGTTCAAGACGGCATTTAAAAAGGCCAGGGTCCTGGCCAAACTTGGCAGAAAAGAGGAAGCCCGGAAGGTAGCCGAGAGCCTGCTGCAGGCCGAAATATTTTTTACCATGAAAAAACAGATAAAAGCATTTCTGGAGGAGCTCGATTAATCATAAATTGCCTGACACTATAGACTGGAAACGTGGCGCGTGTATTACTCTCTTCCATCAAAGCGGGATGAGGTATTTCCTTTGCTTATGACGTTTTAGCCTTCATTGCAATGTTATTAAATGATTGTCCAATCGACTTTCCAGTTTGGGCACCATAAACCTGAATATCCCCCAAAATTTTAATGACAATCTTATAGAGCAATAATTGAGGCAGCAGAGTCGCAATCATTAATTGACTATAGAAAATAAGTTATTACCACAAATGTACAGAAGAACTTTTTTTTAATAAAAATTATTTTATGAAAGGACAAGTTATGCCCAGGCAGTGGGAGCCGGTGGAGCCGGTCGTTCTATTCTCGTAAAATGAAATGAGGAATCCCTTGTATTTTAAGCGTTCTTTCATTTCAAAGACCTGTGAAAAAAACAGCGCGGCGCTGTTGAACACCGTTAGTTAAGGAACGCCGCGCTGTTTTTGAGTTTTTACTTAATCAACATCATTTTTTTAGACTGCGAAAAGCCTTTGTCTGTGGCCAGACGGTAGATGTACACGCCGCTGGCCAGGTGGCTGCCGTCAAACACAACTTCGTAAATTCCTGCGGCTTGTTGGCCCTTTAACAACGTT
>NZ_JBSMDE010000108.1:0-23324 GCF_056497305.1 Caldithrix sp.
CGCTCCGCGTATCGGTTGAAATGACAATTTGTTGGCTTCAAGCGCACCGTAACTCAAGCTTTAGCTCGAGCCCTCCACCGGCAGAAACAATTTTCCCCTGGCCCCGATTTTCGTGGAGAAGGTGGCAGGAGGTGGGAACGAAAAAGATGCAACCTGTTGGAGCGAAGCGGAAATCCCGATCTTCGAGGACAGGCAAAGCATTCATAGAGTACGCAAAGATTGCAAATAGAAAATTTCAAAATATCTTAACATATCACAGTAAAACTCAGCAAAGCGGCACAATTTGCTCCCCCTTCCCTAGTATTAAAAGAAGGGAAGGGGGCGGGGGGGTTAGGATCTTCTGCATAAAAATTTTCGCATCCCGCTTTAGCGGGATAGATCTTTTAAGGGAAGTATTCTACAAGTACAGCCTCTTACCTGTTCTACAGTTTTAAGCGAATCTCCTGTTGATATGGTTGCTCCATCAAGGTCGAAGAGATCAAGAAATCTGCTGTGGACCGATTACAGGCCGTGGGAATATTGTACAACACGGCAATGCGTAACAAGGCCTTTACATCCACATCGTGCGGCTGGGCTTCCAACGGATCCCAGAAAAAGATCAAAAAATCGATTGCACCTTCTACAATCTTAGAGCCGATTTGTAAATCGCCCCCTAAAGGGCCGCTGTTAAAGCAGTGGATCGGCAGGTTCAGCCGCGATTTAAGCAGTGAACCAGTTGTGCCTGTGCCAAATAACTGGTGCTGACTCAACAAATCTTTATTAAATTGAACCCATTCCAGCAGGTCCTGTTTTCGGTTGTCATGGGCCACCAGAGCAATCCGCTTTTGTTTGGGCATCAGGCGCATTTCTGATCCGGCCATGGCCATCTCCTTTTAATGCGTTAATTTGTAAAAATATGCAGTTATTAATTAAATAAAATTGCATTTAAAGAATAAATTTTAAATATTTCGCAACAAATATCAAATAAAAGATGGAGTAAAAAATCGATTTGCCCCAGGGCCGGTTTTTGTTTAGGTTCTAAAAACAATAAAAAATGGAGAGCATCATGGGTGCTGTTTTCCTCATCATTGCTGCAATTTTATTCCTGATTCTACTTTACGAATTTCGTCTGCGTCGCCCGGACCAGATTATTCTGGCCGATGTTGGCGGTAAAATTGTCCGGCGACGGGCGCGTTTTTATCCCAGACATTTTAGCCTGGCCATTCCGGCTACTATTCACACATCGGTCTGGGAGTTTGAAAGTGAAGCCCGTGGCAAACTGCCGGTGAAAGTCAAGTTAACCACCACCACAGCAGCCGACGAAGACAATTTGAGCGCTCTGGTTCGCACAGGAGGATGGGAAAAGAGTCTGGTTCAAAAGGCCAGCCAGGAATTGGGCCTTTTTGTTCAATCGCTTACCGGAGGCTTTTGCCAGACCCGGGAAATTGAAGAATTGAATAGCAAAGACCTGCAGGATTTTTTGCTTAAAAATTTGAGTAAAGAGGCAGAACGGTTGGGACTAAAACTGATTGGGGTCAATATTCAACTCATTGAGCCGCTGGACAGTGAAATTGCCGAAGCCATGCAACAGCAAGAGGCCGCCCGAATCAGGGAAAAGACCGAAAAGATCAATCAAAAAGCCAGATTAGACGCCAGCCGTTACCGCTTTGAAACCGATGAAAAAATCAGGCGGTTCGAGCATCAATTACAGTTGAAACAACTGGAGCTCAAAAGGGCAGAACAGGAAAAAGAGGCCGAGCTGGCCCGCTACCAGGTGGAGCAGGAGCTGCAGCGCCGACGCCTGCAAATGGAAATAGAACAGGAAGAGTTAAAAATATTTGAACAACATCCGGAGCTCATTTTGCTTTCGCCGCAGGTGGCCCGTCTGGCAGAAGCCAGCCAGCAGCTCAAAAACGCCAAAACCGTGGTCTCCCTGTCCGCTAATGATCAGCAAAAAAGCCTGAACCTGTTGGAGCTTATTGGCCAGACCTTGCAAGACGTTTTGCAGTCCAGAGCCAAGTCGAAGTAGTAAATTTCATTTGTTTAAGACCGCTTTAAAAAGTAAGGATGCGAATCACCACCAGTCGTAATCTGAAAACATGAATGAAGACCCTTTTAAACTAAAAGCATTAAAAGCAGCCAAGGTTTCGGAAATCAGTGAAGCCACTTCGGCCGCGCCGGTTAAAGAGGCCGAACGCGTTAATTTCCATATCGGGCATCCCATTCAGGATGAACGGCTGACGCAGCGCTTCCGGCAGCTGGTGTTTCAGATTGAGGATCCGGCAGCTCTGGCAGATGAAGCGGCTTTTGAGCGCTATTTACGCGACCAGCAAGTCGATTCGCGGATGATTGAACAGGCTAAATTCATCTACCGCACTATCCCGCTGTGCAATCCTTACATGGCCCGTGGCGGGTATTCCTGGCGCAATCCCGGCCCCCTGATTCATTACATTAAACAGTGGTTTGAACATGAGCAATTAGAGACCATCACCTATGATATCGGGCAAAAAAGCGGGCGCAAAGAATTAATGTTAGGCAGCGGAGGCCCTTTAGAAAACTTACGGATTTTCTTTTTTACCCTGAACCACTATTTGCAGCGAGTTCCGGCCAGCGTGTTGTTCTACCAAATGGCGGCTCCTGTTTTTAGCGACGATTTTGGGAACCTGCAATTTTTTAATCTGCCCCCTGCTGAAATGGACGCTTTACGCGTTCTTTCCGAAATGGTCGCCCGCGAATCCGCCAGGCCGCATTTTTTAATTTTAGGAACCATTCCAGGTGAGCCGTTCAGACGCCAGGTACGGCAGTTGAGTTTGCAACATCCTTTGTTCATTGTCGAAGCCAATAATGCGCCCAACCATTTGTCCCTGGCCCGCGAAGCCCTGCTGGAGCAACGCGTTTTGCGCTTTTTAACGCCTGCGGTGTTTCATCCGCAATTAGCCGAGCTTTCGACCATTATTGCTGCCGGACGGGCCGATTACATTCAGCACCTGGAAACCATCCATTTTCAATTAAAAGGAACCCCTTCGGCGCCCGAAGCTGAATTGCTGCATTTTTTACTCCAGCGGACTCCCGAAGCAAATGAGCCGAACAATGAAACGCCGGAATTTGACAACTCAGAGTTCACAGCCGCTCAACAGGTGCGTCAGCAGGTCGAAGCACGCGTTCGTAGGGCAACGGAACTCATAGCCAGGCAAAGCCGTCGTCTGGAACACCAACTGGAGGCTCTCAGCGCCAGAGCGACGGGCTATTTCCCTGATGCGTTACACTCTGAATTATTGCAATCAGCTCCCTACGATGCGCTGGCCGGCCGGAAAGCGTTGGACCTGATCGCGGCCTTCTTTGACAATCTGGCCCGGCCTTCCTGGGCGGACATGCTGGAACAAAATTTTTTGGACGCCTTTGTAGCCGTTCACCCGGAATACGATCGGGAAGCCTGTCTGGCGGTTAGCGGTTCAGCCCGCACGGCCCTGGGAGTTTTAGGCTTCCATGGGCCGATTAAAACGGTGGTTACCTTTGATCTGGGCTGGACTTACGAGCATTGTTTTCCTCAGGTTCATGTCCTGCCCATCAATCCCCTGGAAAATTTTACGGCCAGCGATGTCATTCAGCACCTGCAATCCCTCATTGAACAGGATCCAGAGATTCTACGCTCGGGTGCGTTAACCATCAACAATCCGCACAATGCCACAGGCGCCGTGATTCCTCAGGAAGTGTTACAGCCCATTTTTCAATGGGCGTTGCAAAGCGGTCTTTATGTCATCGACGATCTTTCCTATCAGAATGTCGGGCCCTGGTCCGAACCGCGCACCATTCCTTCTGCCCGTCAGATTGTAAATCAACTGATTAAAACAGGTTACCTGACGGCTGACGCCTTGAACAGGGTGATTACCTGTCATTCGTTGTCTAAAACCGACAGTTTTGCCGGCGCCCGCATAACGGTAATTGAAATACCGGATGCCAGCCTGCGTCAACAATTTGCCCTGCGCATTAAAGACATTCAAAAACACAGCTTACCGCTGCTCATTGCCTATCTGTTTTACCGTAATGGCAGCCATAAGGTAAACAATTACTGGCATTTTCGTAACCGTCTGTTTGCAGAACGCATGGCTACCCTGCAAAAGGCCATGAACGAACTTCCTGCCGATCGCAATCCGTTTGGCATTGAGATCATAGCTCCCCGGGGCAGCATGTACCCTTTAATGGTCATTCAAAAACTGCCTGCCGGTATTTCGCTGGATTCGCTGTCCACCGTCCTGGCCAATCAAGGTATTGGACTGGTGCCCTTGACTACATTTGCCCGGACGGCTGCTGGCTACCAGATGGCGCGCAAAGCCTTTCGGCTGACCCTCGGAGGGCGCATGCAAGGCGATCGTCTCTATTATATGACGCGCCGTGTGCTGATCGATCTGAACCGCATGATTGCCCAGGAAGCCAGCCTTTATCAGAAACAACGCCTGGCGCCGGAAATCCTGTTAGACCAGGCCCCCTGGCAGAGCCTGCTGGAGCAACTCTCTGCGCTTTCCGAACAAGAATTCCTGCGCCGCCTAAAACGGAACGGACATCCGCTAAAGGAAGGCGCAGACAGCTTTTTAAAACAATTTCTGCCAGAACGTCTTAAAAGCCTGGCCGACCAGTTCAAATCGCGTTTTTACATCTTTAAGCAATGGAGCCAGAAAGAGCAGGCTGAACAAAAACGATTGATGGCCCGGATTTTAGAACGCGAATTTTACAAAGATGGTCTGTCGGCCAGACAGGAGCGTTTTTTACAACGCCTGTTTGATCGGACGGTTCACCCCACCCAGATTTACAGCATCCGCGTGGACCAATTGGCCCGCCAGGCTATGGATCAGTTTTTAATCAAGGGACAGGTCGGCAAGTCATTACTAAAGAACCTGGCCAGCGCCCTGGTCGATGAATTTGGCGGCCAGGTCGTACCGATCAACTCCATTCAGGAGTCGGATGAACTGCTGTTGGATCTGGATGCCCTGATTGAGGCCGAGCACTTAGCCTTTTTACAGGGCAACGATGTTTTGCAAACCTTTCTCTCTTACTGGGGCGATTGGGACGGCAGCTCGCGCCCTTCCGGGCAGGGGCACCGTCTGGTGGCCGCCGTGTTGATTAAGAATGTGGCCCGGTTAGCCAGAATATTGACCCTGTTGCTCGAACTGGAGCCGGACTTAAAATTGGATGTCCAATTACGCGACGCCTTAAAGCACTTTGAACAAAGGCGTAAAAAGTTCTGGCAATTGCTCAATCAAATCACCTATTTGACCAATCAACTGGAAAAACGCTACCAGAGTTTGCTACCGGTTTCCATTCATCCTTCGCCCTGGCGCAAGGCTGGCATGAAGCTCCATCTGCTTCAGGACCCTTTGACCGTACTCTGGCAGCACAATGATCGCCTGGAGCGCAAAATGTTGAATCTGCGTCAGCAGCGCCGCGCTCAACTGGAATACTATTTTCGCCTAAATAAGCAATTGCGCAAAACCTTACATCAAAACATCGATCGTTTGCTTCAGCATCTGGATCATCCCGAATTGTTTTATCGGCTGGTTTTTTACCGGGATTTACTGCGGCGCTTTGTTTTAACGCCGCGCATCCACCAAAATCTGATTACAGCGCACGATGCCTTTGCCATTGACACAACGGTATTTAATCTGATGGAAATCAATGAATTGGGGGCCAGAGTTGGTAATCCGGGATTGATTCTGGCGCTGCAGGTCAGCATGTGCAGCGATCCGGATGCCATCATCCGGCTCGAGCAAAAACTGCGCGCCCGACGCGAGGCTATTTTGAGAGTGCAGGACAATCTGCCCATGCCTTACCTGTGGATTGTGCCTTTATTTGAAGAAATTCGCGTGGTGCAATCCATTGAAAGCCATCTGGATCGCCTGTGGACCTACGCCAGCAACCACCGATCGACCATGCAGAGCGTTGAACAACGGTTCAGAGAAATGCTCTGTGAAATTTTTGTCGCTGGTTCCGATTTAAGTCAGCAGGTCAGCCAAACCGTTGCTGCTTATTGGTACAGAGAAACGCGTTTTAAAGTTGTGCGCTGGTTGGCTCAAAAGGGCCTGGCCGGTAAAATTCGTCTTAAACTGGGCAGTGGCGAGCCCATGCAACGCCAGGGCGGCTTTTACGATGACCTGGGCAGTCAGCCGGCTTTCCTCTTAAACCGCAGCAATAAAGCACGCCTTGCTCAGGCCCTGCCGCCTTCGGCAGCCAGAGCCTGCGAATTTGCTGTTACCCCCCTGCGCGGCGTGCTGAGCAGCGGCGATTTGCGCACCTTCCAGAGTACGATTGCTGAAAAACTGCGCATGATCTCGGCCAGTGAACGGGCGAATTTTCTTTTTCAGTTCAAACAATTACAAACCTACTTCGAAGCTGAGGTGGCCAGAGCCAGCGAGCCTCTGGTCCAGACGCGTTTACGTTTTGGAGAACGCGGTGAAAAAGAACTGAAACGACTGACCATTGGCTGGAGCGATCCGCTTTTTGAAAAGTTCCTGCAAGCCCGGATGGAAAATTTCAGACAAATCGTCTATGGTCGGGATGAAGATATTGTGGGCATTCATCTGGCTTCCTATTTTATTTCACGCATGGTGCCGCCCTTCAGAGACCGGCCCACCGTGCGCCCCGGAAAAATTCAGACTGCCGATGTGGGCCAGCAGGTTATTGAACGATTGTCCCGTGTGCTGCCGCAATCAAAATATGGGACCATGTTGCGGGCCATCGGTCACAACCGGGCCCAGACTATGATTTTGGGCATTGCTCAGTTAACCACCGGCCTCTTCCGCGCTCTCCATGAATTCAGCCAGCAGCAACAAGCCTTTTTAAGCGCGCCCCTGTTGTTGCAGGAACGCATTTTGCCCCATTTGCCTGTTTACGAAATATTGCGCGAGTTGCGTTTGTACCAGGACATGGAGCTGCAATTCTGGTCTAAACTGGAATCCTGCTTTCCGCCGGGAAACAGCGCTCTCAGTTCGCTGCGTGAAGACATGGGATTAATCAGAACGTACATTCCCTTGTTTCAAAAAGAGTTGTTACGCCGTCACGGCCTGCTCGTGGCCGATTTCTTTGAAAACGGACATTTTAAGCACCATCTTTTACCTGCTTTGCGACCGGACCTGGCGGTTTTGTTGCAGCCGGATTTGTTTAACACGCGTCTGGAAAATCTGTTGCCTCTCATCAACCCTTTGCCTGCACAGGAGTGGCAGGATGCTGTACAGAGACAATTGCAAATTCCGGAACAAATCAGGCACTGGCGGCAGAAAATATGGCAGTTGATTGAAGAGAAGGTGATCAGGCAGGTGGAAAGCTTTGTTCAACTGGCTCAGGCCATTGTCCAGCTAATGCAACAACAGGGCAGCGCAGAAAGCAACCTGCCGGTAAAACTTCCCCAATTTCAACGCAGCCTGGAACAGGTTGCCGCCGGCTTGCAAACCATGAGCGATGAAAATTTACGCCAGTTTCTGCTGGCGGCCGTGGAATATCTGACTCAAACCCAGCAACGGGGAATGCAAATCCCCATCAATGTTCTGCGCGCCCTGCACGACGTCGAACGCATTGTGCAAATCGAAAGCCAGCCCCTGAGCGAAAAAGAACAGGAAGAGTTCCGTTTTTACATTCTACAAATCGCCCGTCTGACCGGTGAAAACGGTTAAACAGCTCCATTAATCTTCAGGAACACAACGGCTTAACCCTTTCACTTTGTTGCGCATTTACTGCATTTCTATTTGTTTCTGTCCGATTAAATGTGTAAATTTTGTTTACACTTAAACGGACTATTCAAAATGAAACGGATCGTTTTTCCTGGCTTAATAGCGGTCTTGCTCTTTTTTTACCAGGCAGTTGCAGCGCAGCAGCAGGCCTATCGTTTATTGCAATCCAATTTAATTTCCGGCTTGATTCCCGATATTGAAGACGCTTACGGCGTTTCTTTTCTCGACCTAAATCAGGATCGTTACCCGGACATTTACATTACCTGCTTCCGCAATTTGAATCGCCTGTTGATTAACAACGGGGGGATCATCCCATTCATTGATCGTACGATCTACTCCGGCCTGGGAGGCGATCTGATGCAAAAAGGGCGGTCCAATCTGGAATTAGCCGCCTCGTTTGCCGATTACGATAACGATGGCCTGCCCGATCTCTTTCTGGCCGGTTGGGGAAAGACCTTTCGCCTGTTTAGAAATCTGGGGCATGTGCGTTTTAGCGACCAGACCGCCTCCCTGAATCTGCATGGCGTGGTGGATGCCAATCAGGGCATCTGGTTCGACGCCAACAACGACGGCTACCTCGATTTGTACATCACCGATGAACACAACAGCAATCGATTTTTGGTCAACCAGAAGAATGGCACTTTTAAGGAGCAAATCTGGAGCGAAGAGTTGCTGGATTCGGCTACCAGCCAGGGCGCTTTTGCCGCTGATTTTGATCAGGACGGCGACATGGATCTTTACGTGTGCAACTGGTTTACAGGAGATTACTTTTTGCTGAATGATGGGCGCGGCTTGTTTAGTCTGGCCCGCTTACCTTTACCCACCTTAGATAAACCTTACAATTCAAATTCGGCCAGCGCAGCCGATTTAGACAACGACGGTGACCTCGATTTGTTGGTGGCTACGCGGGACGGCTATCTTTTTTATTACCGGAACCAGAGCCGCGATCACAAGCTCTTTTTTGTAAGCGATACTCTCCAGCCCTTTTTCCGAATCGGGCAACCGGTTTACGGCGTGTTGTGCGCCGACTTTAACAACGACAGCTATCTCGATCTGTTCATTGCGGTCAATGGCCAAAACCGTCTGTACATCAATCAGGGCCAGGGGCGTTTCCTGGTCGAATACGATTCGGATCATCACCAGAACTACAGCACCGGGTCGGCCGTGGCCGATTTTGACCGCGATGGCGATCTGGATTTGCTGGTTGGGAACAAAAAGTCCTTTAGCCAGATTTATCTGAATCCCGTCAATGACCACCGTTCTGTGACGTTGAGCCTGATCGGCGTCAAGAGCAATCGCCAGGCGATTGGCGCCAGAGTCTTTTTAAGCGCGCAGCGTGGCGAGCAAACCATTTCGCTGGGCCAGCGTCTGGTCACCTGGCAGGCCGGTTATTTTTCTTCCCAGGCTGCGGCTTTGCATGTGGGAAGCGGGCATTTTACTGCGCTTAAAGCCAGAATCTATTTCCCCTCCGGGCGCCTGGTTGAACTGGATGATCTGCAACCAGGCCATAACTATGTGGTTTATGAATATCCTCCTACTTTAGCCCGTTTGCTCCTGTTAACCAGGCGAACGGTTTTTTTTCTTAAACAAAAACAAACCTGGTACACCCTGGGTTTAATTGTATTGCTCATTTTAATTTTAATCACCTACACACAGCTTAGTTTGCGCCGCTACCACTTTTCACCAACTGTGCTGACCTTTCAGTTTATTTTGTGGTTTACAGTGGCTGTGGTGCTGTTTGTCGGTTTGTACCAGAAGCCCATTTACATGCCCTTAATGGCCCTTAATGCCTTTTCATTGCTCAGTCTGTTGACGACCTTTTTGTTCTCTGAAAGACAAAGAAGGCGGCGCCTGGAACATGAGCAATTTCGCCAGGCATTGCAAAACCTGAGTCAGGGTATGTTGCAGATTCATGATGAAAAGGAATTATTTGAGAAAGTGATTGCCGTTCTTAAAACAAATTGCGAGCTGAAACATGTGCGTATTTTCCGGCGCAAAGGTCAGAAACATTTTTTGGTCTTCCCACAAAATAAGGTGCTGAAATTTAATTTTAAATTTACTGCCGGAATTCAAATTTTAAAGGAACCTTACCTGTTTCAGGAAAACGGCCGCGCCATCCGGTTTAATGTGTGGGTGCCCATTTCCATCGGCCAGCAACATTTAGCTCTGCTGGCTTTTTACATGATGCATCCCAACCATCCCATCGCCCGGCAGGATCTTCAAATGATCTACCAGATTGCCAATCAGATGGCCATCACCCTGGAAAACATCTATTACATTGAACACACGGCCCGTTTAACGCGTCAGGTTACCGAAGTGCGACTCAAGGAAAAGTATCTAAAACAACTGGAAGAAACCAATCGCCAGCTGGATGAAAAAAATAAGGAGCTGACGCGCCTTTTTAAAGAATTGCAAAGCAAGGAAGCACAGCTTATTCATTCAGAAAAGATGGCCGCTTTAGGGCAGCTGGTAGCCGGCATTACACACGAGATCAATAATCCAGTAAGCTTCATCTACGCCAATTCCAGGGCCTTGCAAACCCTGTTACAGGAAATTGAAAAGGTGTGGCAGGAAATGCCCGATACTTTACGTTCCAGATATGGGGCCCGCCTGGCTGAGATTTTTTCGGACATTCGAGGCATCATCACCGACAACCTCACCGGCAGCCAGGCCATTAAAGATCTGGTTTTGCAATTGAAAAACTTTTCAAGAATTGATCAGGCAGAATGGAAGGAAACGTTTGTGGTGGAGGGCCTGGAAACGGCTCTTCGGCTGGTGCGCCACCAGATAAAAGACCACATCGAAGTGCGCAAAAAATTTATGGCCAATCCCAAAATTTACTGCAATCCGGCGCAGCTCAATCAGGTGTTTGTCAATCTTTTACTCAATGCCATTCAGGCCATTGAAGAGCGTGGTACCATCACCATGGCAAGTCGCCTGAACAACGGTTGGCTGGAAATCCTGATTTCGGACACGGGTAAGGGCATCCCTGGAGATGTTTTGCCTAAGATTTTCGATCCCTTTTTTACGACTAAGGAGATCAATCAAGGCACCGGCCTGGGTCTGAGCATCAGTTATTCCATCATTCAAAAACACAATGGCAGCATTGAGGTGAAAAGCAAACCAGGCCAGGGCACGACATTTATCATTCGCTTACCGCTACAAAAAAGGGAACAAGATGGAAAGGCAGACCGAGCGTCGGAAGCGTAAAAAATCTGGCTGTGGCCGGAGGCTACCGGGGCCATGCGCTGGAAACGTCGTTTCAGGATTTTGGATCGGTATTCACGGCATTCAAGATCAGGATGCGCATTATGGTAAAAAGGTGTTATGATTAAGTAAAGTGATTAAGGAGCAGGTGACCATGCTGAATTCGGATGAAAACATTTTGATTGTGGACGATCAGCGGGAAATCTTGAACAGTTTAAAGCGTTTGTTTAAAAATGAGTTCAACCTCTTTGTGGCCGAGAGCGGGCAGCAGGGCCTGCAGTTTGTTCAGGAAAAACCGTTCGCTGTGGTGGTTTCAGATCAGCGCATGCCTGGGATGGATGGCGTAACCTTCTTAAAAGAAGTCAAAGCCATGCAGCCAGAAGCCGTTCGCATTTTACTTACGGCCTACGCAGATATTGAGGCAACCATTTCGGCAATCAATCAGGCGCAGATTTTTCAGTACATCGCCAAGCCATTTGAGCCGGAAGAGTTTAAGCAAATTTTGCAGAATGCGTTGCAACACTATCGCCTGATTCAGGAAAACAAACGCCTGCAACAGGAACTGGAAGAGGCCAACAAACGTCTGCTCAACGAAAATCTGATCCTGAAACAGCAGGTCGAACACCAATTGGACCTGGGGGAGTTTATCGGCAGCAGCCCGGAGATTTTACGGATTTTAAAACTGGTTAAAAAGGTGATGAATACGCCAACCACTGTGCTGTTGCTCGGCGAAACGGGTACAGGGAAGGAATTGCTGGCCAAAATCATCCATTACAATAGCAATCGTAAAGAGCGGTTGTTCGTGGCTCAAAATTGTGCTGCCATCCCCGACACGCTTTTACAGAGCGAATTATTTGGTCATGTAAAAGGCGCTTTTACCGGCGCCGTACGCGACAAAAAGGGATTATTTGAGCTGGCAGACAAAGGAACGATTTTTCTGGACGAAATCGGAGACACCTCGCCAGCCTTGCAATTGGGGCTGCTACGCGTTTTGCAGGAAGGCGAAATCCGGCCCCTGGGCTCCCACCAGACCAAAAAGGTCGATGTTCGCGTTATTGCCGCTACCAATAAAAAATTAGAGGAAGAAGTGAAGAAGGGGAATTTTCGGGAAGACCTGTTTTACCGTTTGAGTGTCTTCCCCATCGAATTGCCTCCTCTGCGCGAACGAACCGAGGACATTCCGGACCTGGTTCAGCATTTTGTCAAAAAATACGCCAGACGCATCGGTAAAAAGGTGCCGGGCGTAACGGATGAAGCCCTTAAGCATTTGCTGCAATATCCTTTCCCTGGCAATATTCGCGAACTGGAAAATGAAATAGAACGCATGGTTACACTGGCTGATGATGGGCAGGCGCTTGGCGCCGATTTGCTCTCTCCCCGCATTTTAAATCAGAGCAAGCTAAATATCAGCTCGCAAAACTTGCAAAAATTGCCGCTGAAGCAAGCGCTTTTTCAGTTAGAAGATGAAATGATTCGCCAGGTTCTGGGCGCGTGCAAAGGCAACATTTTACGCTCGGCACAAAAATTGGGAGTTAGTCGGGTCGGGCTGCACAAAATGCTCAAACGACACAATATCGATCCCGCGCAGTTTAAGTAATCGTTTCATAAACAGAGAGGCGCTGGCGCTATCTTCCCCGATCTGGCTCAAAAAATAGAAAGGATTTTCCGAACTGATTGAACAGCCACTTTTTGAGAAAGGGACAAAATGATCGAAGTCGATATCCCCGGATACGGAAAACTTACTTTACACTACCTGGTAATGGATTACAATGGCACACTGGCCATTGATGGCCGATTAATTGAAGGGGTTACCCCCCGCTTATTGGATTTGGCCGAACACCTGAACATTCACGTTATCACTGCCGACACCTTTGGACTGGTGCGCAGCTATCTGGCGGATTTTCCTCTCCGCATTAAAATTATTGCCTCCAGCGATCAGGGTCGGCAAAAGCGGGAATATGTCCGGCAGCTGGGGGCCGCGCAAACCGTAGCCATTGGTAATGGGCGCAACGATCGGTTGATGCTTAAAGAGGCCAGGTTGGGTATTGCTACCATCCAGGCCGAGGGCAGCGCCGGAGAGGCCATCCGTACTGCTGATATTGTCGTAACGCACATCAATGAGGCGCTTGATTTACTAAAAAATCCATTAAGATTGACCGCCACTTTAAGAGATTAGTCGCTGAATTGACGGGGCCCCGTACTCAGGACAACAACTCCGTTCACGATTATTTCGGGAAGCAAAGCGATCTTTCAATGTTGCTGGACGTAAGTAGCAACCTCTTTAGAATACTCCCCTCAAAAGATCTAGTCCCGCTACAGCGGGATGCGAAAATTTTTGTGCTGTTTGAGGAAATAAAACAGTTGAATTGTTGAATGGTTAAATGGCCTGTCCGGTGGCCAGACCTGTCAGGCTGCGCTTTGCCAGACTGGTGGGCCCGTCCTACGGCCGGACAAGCCTGTTCCCAAGGATCGGGATTTCCGCTTCGCTCCAACAGGTTGCATCTTTTTCGTTCCCACCTCCTGCCACCTTCCCCACGAAAATCGGGGCCAGGGAAAAATTGTTTCTGCCGGTAGAGGGCTCGAGCTAAGCTCGAGTTACGGTGCGTTTGAAGCCAACTAATTGTCATTTCGACCGATGCGCGGAGCGAAAGCGACGTGCAAAGTGGAGAAATCATATGGCGAAATATCTTCCCCGAACATGTCATCCCGGCCGAGCGCAAGCAAGAGCCGGAACCTCTTTAATCATGTAAGGCATTCTTCCTCCCGCTGAAGCGGGAATCAGAATGATAATCAGCACCATTTAACTATTCAACCATTCAACTAATTAACTATTACACTCTTAATTCTTAAACACATACAATTTTCTGCGCCAGCGGAAAATTTGTCCTGCAAGTGTAAGAGATTCTTCCTTCCGATAAAAGATTTGGCCAGGTTTTGGAAGAAAATCTGTTAACTTGGTTTACAATATTATTTAATTGCAAACAATGTAAACAAAAATGTGTGTGCAGCGTTAAATAAAAAGGTTTGAACAACAAGGCATTTGGCCATATATTGTTGATGGCACAATATTTGTTATTTAATAATCTGAAAAAAACTAAATGAGGTGACTGCCATGAGAACCATAAAAATGTTAGCCCTGCTCATCACGGGCCTGCTGTTGGTTACATCATGCTATACACAATTGGCTTTTGTAGAACGTGATGATTCCCTGAAAGGGGATTATTATTATCCTCCAGCCGACACAATTTACAGTGATCAGGGGGCCCCGCTCATCGTTCAGAACTTTTACGATTCACCCTATGATTTTGATTTTGGAATGCATTGGGGGTTTTACGCTGATCCCTGGTTATGGACAGATTTATACTATCCTTATTCTCCGTATTGGGGTGTGTTTTATCCGCTTCGTCCTGTAAATCCATGGTTATGGTATCCTGGATTTATCGTTTACGACCCATGGTATTGGGACTACTACGATCCGTGGTATTGGCATCCGGGGCCTGGTTACACTGTACCTTATGGACCGCGTCCGTTTGCCAGGGGAGGTTCCTTATTACGCGGTGGTGGCAGTAAACGTGTCCGATTGAGTAAAACGTCCGGTAACGACCACGGTGTTGGAGGTTCGTCATTCTTGCCCACCCGGGTTTCCGGAACGGTTATATCCAGTTCGGATACACGCCGCAGTGTGCGTAGGAAAGTCGATTCGGAAACCATCCGGCAAACAACCTCGCGTACTGTTTACCGCGACCGTACCACTTCGCGCTCCGTTGTAAAAAAAGGTAGCTCGGATCGTATTACAAAAAGCGGAAAAACGGTTACCAGGCGAACGGGCAGGCATGAACGGAAATACTATCCGATCACTAAAATTCGTTCTACAAAGCCCAAAAGCGCTGTAAAGCAGCCCAAGGCAACGCCCAAACCCTATCTTAGAACAAAGAGCAAAACGTCCACAAGGCATTCGGGGCATTCCCCTTCGACCTATTCAACGCGGCGTTCTTCTTTCGGGTACAGCCCTTCTTACCGTTCGCCTTCCCGAAGTTCAGGTAGTCGTTCGGGCACGGTGCGTTCGAGTGCGGGCTCTTCACGCAGTACCTCGCGGTCTGCAACCAGAAGTAGTTCAGGGCGATCCGGAAGTCGGAGAAAATAGTGATTAAAGCTAAGGAAAGGTCAGGAATGAGAGCGCTATTCTTGTTTTGGATTATGTTACTTACGAGCGGAGTTCTTGCTCAGAATGTGGAAGAGGCCGCCAATCTGGTAGAAAATGAGAGCGGCTTTGGGGCCAAGGCAGCGGCCATGGGAAACGCCTTTACGGCTGTGGCGGATGATTATTCGGCCATTTACTGGAATCCGGCCGGACTGGCGCAGATTAAAATGCAGCAAATCTACGGCTCCTTAAACCATTTAAAACTGCAAACCGATGCCACTTACTTAGGGCACAAATCAGGCCTTAATCAGGGTTTTACTAAATTTCAGAGTTTCGGTTATGTTTACCCCTTTCCGGTAAGGCGTGGGAGTTTGGTATTGGCCATTGGCTACCAGCGCATCAAGGACCTGAACAGTCTGGTGCAGTTTTCAGGTTTTAACAGCAAAAGTAATGATCTGGCCTTTTCCATATACAATGATCTGGGTTACGATGGTTTAATCTTGCCTTTTGATCTGGATTTGAACATTTCCCAAAATATTAAAGAAGAAGGGCACCTGTCTCAGTGGTCGGTTGGAGGCGCCATTGATCTGTCACCCGACTTTTCAGCCGGGGCGACTATCAACCTGATTGGCGGAGGTAGCGATTATCGCTTAAAATATTATCAGGAAGACGCCAAAGGGACCAATGCCTACGATATTTACGACAACAACAATCAGTTAATCGAAAATTTCTATTACAATTATTATCAGATTGAACAGCTCATCTCTACAGATTATTCAGGATTTGAAGTCAAGGTCGGCGGTTTGTGGCGCATGGATGATCGGCTGCGCATCGGCGGGAACATCACCTTTCCTGTAAAACTTTCGGTGGATGAAACCTGGACCTATTCCGATGAATTGTCCTATGACATTTATTCCATTCCCGAAAACCAGACCTACCATTTTGTTGAACCGTACGATAGCCTGGGTAAATTTAGTTACAACATTAAAGTGCCTTTCAAATTTGATGTAGGCATTTCCTATTCATTAAGAAATTTATTGCTTTCTGCCTCTGCGCGCTATGTGGACTGGACGCAATTGAAATTAGAGCGAGGCGACAATACCTCGTCCTGGTACGAAACCTACTTTACGCGCCAGAATGATCAGGTGCCCCTGATTTTAAGAGACGTGTTTTCGTATGCGGCCGGCGCTCAGTACAGTCTGTTTAACGGTCAGCTGGAGCTACGTGCCGGCTATCGTTATGTGCCAACTCCAATTAAAGGTCTGGACAAAAAGGCCGATAAGAGATACTTCACGGTTGGAGCAGGGCTCAGGACGGGTGAGAACACGCAGATTGATGTTGCCCTGATTCATGGCCTGTCTGAAAATGTGAAATATTACCGCTACGATTGGGACTATGATCAGAGTTTAGAGCCCATGCAGACGCGGGAAAAATATCAAATGGATCGTTTGCAAATAGGAATTCGTTTAAATTTTTAGAAACATATCAAGGCCCCTGAAAAAAAAGGCCTTCCGCAGGGATGTGGAAGGCCTTTTGTCTTTTAGGTTACTATTTTTTATCGGATTTTATTTGAACATGGATTTCCAGTATTCGCGCCGCATGCGGGCAATAGCTGTAATGGAAATTTCCTTGGGACAAACGGCTTCGCACTCGCCATGATTGGAACAAGCGCCAAATCCTTCTTCATCCATCTGAGCCACCATGCGTTCTACGCGCCGGGCCGCTTCTGGTCGGCCCTGTGGCAACAAGGCCAATTGTGAAACCTTAGCCCCGACAAACAACGCAGCAGAAGCATTGGGACAGGCAGCCACACAGGCGCCGCAACCAATACAGGCAGCCATGTCCATGGCCTCATCGGCTTTTTCTTTGGGCACAGGAATGCTCAGAGCTTCTGGAACGCCGCCGGTTCGTACCGAGGTGTAGCCACCTTTGGACATGATGCGATCCAGTGCGCTGCGATCGACCACAAGGTCTTTAATGGGCGGAAAGGCCCGGGCGCGGAAGGGTTCAACTACGATGGTATCTCCATCTTTAAACATGCGCATGCGAATATCGCAGGTGGTCATGCCACTTTGCGGCCCGTGGGCAGTGCCGTTAATTACAGCGCCGCACATACCGCAAATACCTTCGCGGCAATCGTTGTCAAATTCGATGGGTTCTTCGTCTTTTTTGATTAGATCTTCGTTTAATACGTCCAGCATCTCCAGAAACGACATATCCGGATTGACATCTTTAACCAGATAGTTTTTGAATTCACCGCGTGAATTGGCATCTTTTTGACGCCAGACTTTCAAATGTATGGTTAAGTTTTTCTTTTCCATAGCCTGCCTCCTTACTTGTAGCTGCGTTGGGTGGGGGTTACATATTCAAACTTAAGTTCTTCTTTGTGTAATTCCCAGTTTCCAATGTCTTTGAATTCCCAGGCGGCCACGTAAGAAAAGTTTTCATCGTCGCGCAGGGCTTCACCTTCGGGAGTCTGGCTTTCTTCGCGAAAATGCCCCCCACAAGACTCGGTACGATGCAGGGCATCAATGGCCATCAATTCACCTAATTCCAGAAAGTCGGCCACTCTGCCGGCCATTTCCAGATTTTTGTTCATGGTGTTCAGCTCTCCGGCCACACGTACATTGTTCCAGAACTCTTCGCGGAGTTTTTTAATTTCTTCGATGGCTTCTTTTAGACCCTGCTCGTTGCGCGACATGCCCACCTTATTCCACATGATATCGCCTAATTCACGATGGAATTCTCGAACTGTTTTAGTACCTTTAATAGAAAGCAGCTTGCGGTAGCGCTGATCGGCTTCGGCCATGGCTTCTTTAAAGGCTTCATGTTCTTCATTCACTTTTTCCAATTGCGTGCTGGCGAAATAATCGCCAATGGTGTAGGGGATGATGAAATAGCCGTCGGCCAGTCCCTGCATTAATGCGCTAGCTCCCAGGCGGTTTGCGCCATGGTCAGAAAAGTTGGCTTCTCCCAACACGAACAGACCGGGGATGGTGCTCATCAGGTTGTAATCAACCCATAGCCCCCCCATGGTGTAATGAACAGCCGGGTAGATGCGCATGGGAACTTCGTAGGCGTCCTCCCCGGTGATGTCTTTGTACATTTCGAACAGGTTTCCGTAACGCTCTTCAATGGTTTTGCGGCCAAATTCTTTGATAGCATCGCGGAAATCCAGATACACAGCCTGGCCCGTTTCACCGACCCCGCGTCCTTCGTCACACACCATCTTGGCATTGCGCGAAGCCACATCGCGTGGTACCATATTGCCGTAGGTGGGGTATTTACGTTCCAGATAATAATCCCGTTCTTCCTCGGGAATGTCATTGGGATGTCGTTTGTCGCCTTTGTTCTTGGGCACCCAAACACGACCGTCATTGCGCAAACTTTCGCTCATCAAGGTCAGCTTTGACTGATAATCGCCGGAGCGCGGGATGCAGGTTGGGTGAATCTGAACATAGCAAGGGTTGCCAAAAAAGGCGCCTTTTTTGTGCGCTTTCCAGATGGCTGAGGCGTTGGAATTAATGGCATTGGTGGACAGATAATACGTTACACCATATCCACCGGTAGCCAGAACAACGGCATCGGCCCAATAAGCTTCCAGTTCGCCGGTAATCAGGTTGCGAACCACGACGCCCCGTGCTTTTTCATTGATTACAACCAACTCAACCATTTCGCGCCGGGGTAGCAAGCGCACATTACCTTCATCTACCTGGCGCATTAAAGCCCCATAGGCTCCGAGCAAAAGCTGCTGCCCCGTTTGACCGCGGGCGTAGAATGTTCTTGAAACCAGGGCTCCGCCGAAAGAACGGTTGGCAAAATATCCACCGTACTCACGGGCAAAGGGCACACCCTGGGCAACGGCCTGATCGATGATGTTGTTGCTCACTTGCGCCAGACGGTACACATTGGCTTCGCGTGCGCGATAATCTCCGCCTTTGATGGTATCGTAAAACAGGCGCCAGATACTGTCGTTGTCGTTCTGGTAGTTTTTAGCCGCGTTGATTCCGCCCTGGGCAGCAATACTGTGCGCCCGACGCGGAGAATCCTGAATGCAAAAGGTCGTTACTTTGTAGCCCAGTTCTCCCAAAGAGGCTGCTGCTGAGGCTCCAGCCAGACCGGTACCAACGACAATAACAGAGAATTTGCGCTTATTTTTCGGACTCACCAGTTTTAAATTGTTTTTATGAATATCCCATTTTTCTGCTAATGGGCCGCTGGGAACTTTTGAATCTAATTTCATAATGCGCCTCCTCTCGTGAAGTAGATCCAGATCGGCAAGAAAACAAAACCAAATGAGATGATGATGGCGTACAGAACACCTACAGTGTAAATGAATGAAGTAAACCATTTACTGCCCAGTCCCAGTGACTGAAATGAGCTCCAAACAGCGTGGCTTAAATGAAAACCAATCAAGACCATAATGACAACGTAAAAGGCTACATTCCATGGATTCTGGAAGAATTCAATAACCGTTTGGTAAAGGTTTGGAATTTGATGCGTAAACCCTTCCGGCGTGTACATGGTCACGTTTCCATATTTGAAATGTAACAGATGGAAAATGAGGAAAACAAAGATCAAAATGCCGGTGTAGATCATCGTTACTGAACCAAAAGAACGTCGGCTTTTTCCCTTAGCCCAGGTCACCATGGAATAGCCCTGAGGCCTGGCTCGCCAGTTTCCGATCTGGACCCAAATCCCGTAAACCAGATGGGTTAAAAGGAAAAAAACAAGTAAAAATTCTGCTAGATAAATGAACTCCCCCGTTTGATGTGTCAAAAAATACGAGTACTTGTTAAATGGATCAGGATTTGAACTGAGTAATTGCAAATTTCCCAAAAGATGAATGAGTAAAAATCCTGTCCAAACCAAGCCCGCAATGCTCATAAAGATCTTCTTTGACAATGAAGATGTCAGGATCATTTTGAATCGCATAGGCCAACTCCATATTTATGGTTACAGTTTCCGTTGAATGTTTTGTTTTAATTAACCTCTGTAAAAAATCTTTTTCCTTCCAATATACCACTTTTAACAAATTGGAG
The DNA here is from genome assembly GCF_056497305.1 of Caldithrix sp. Classification (NCBI taxonomy): domain Bacteria; kingdom Pseudomonadati; phylum Calditrichota; class Calditrichia; order Calditrichales; family Calditrichaceae; genus Caldithrix; species Caldithrix sp. The sequence goes on from NZ_JBSMDE010000108.1 coordinate 20,088, forward strand.
CAATAATTATTTCGCCTTTTTCTTTGCGCTCTAAACAGGTAATTTTCAAAAACCTTCATTCCGTTTATTAATCTGGTTGGTATTTTTTAACAGGTAAATGATGCGTCGTTAAAATTTATCTGAGGATACTTTCGTTAAAAGATTTAACACATTAGCGCGCGGAAATTTTTGTGCTGTGGGAGGAGACAAAACTGTTGAATTGTTGATTTGTTGAACGGTTGAATGGCCTGTCAGGCTGCGCCTGCCAGACGGGCCTGCCCGGCAGCATGACGGGCGCCCTTTGCGGTTTTTTAAAAGTAGCGACTTTGCTGCCTTAGATTTTGTGTAAGATAAGAATGGTTTGATCATCAAATCGTGGTTGTCCCTGGTAGAAGTCTTCTATGTCATGCTTAAGGCACTCGATCATCTGTTGGACTGAAAGCGCCCCACAGCGAAGAAGCTGTTTTTTAAATCGTTCTTCACCATAAAGAAGGGGGGTAGATGAAGGGTCTTCTCTGGCCGCTTCAGTAAAGCCATCTGTGTACAGAACTAACTTATGATCGGGATGTAATTTAATTTGCCCAACTTCCAGGTTTTGCCTGAGAAGTTGACCTGAGGGGGTCATGCCAATGCCTATGCCATTGGTTTTTATTTCAGTAATGATCTGGCGATCATCCTGTTTTTTAAGAATAATGGGAAATGTGTGCCCAGCTCTGATAAAGTGAAAACGGTTTGTTTTAGAATTCAAAATACCGATGGTAGCGGTAACAAAGATGTTGTTCTCCAGCACTTCCTTTCTTAAAAAATCATTCAAATTCAAAACAAGGCTTTTTAGATTTTTTATATTGGGTCGGGAAAAACGCAATAGGCTGATCAGTTGTGCCATATAAAAAGCGGCGGACATGCCCTTGCCGGAAACGTCGCCTACAGCAATTAAATACTGCTGTTCATCAATGGGGAAGACGTCATAAAAATCGCCACCCACTTCATTGGCTGTGGTTAGGTCGGCAGCCAGCTGGTAGCCTGGAATCGATGGTAAACGGGCAGGCAACATTTTCAACTGAACATCGTGGGCAATTTTTAATTCCTGGTCCAGACGCTCTTTTTCGGCGGCTTCTTTCATAAAACGTTTCAATTCGCGGGACATGCGGTTAAAATGGGCTGCGAATTCTGTAAATTCATCGTCCCCTTGCAGTTTAATATGGTAATCTAAATTGCCTGCCGAAATGGCCCGTACCGCTGCTCGTAGCTGGTCAATTCGCTTCACGATCAATTGATTAATTTCAGCGCCTAATTTAACCACGCGCTTGATCACTACCGAGTTGATCAGGAAAAACAGAAAGATGAGTACCAGGAGCACCTGCGTTAAAAAATTCCACTGGAACAAATCCTGTAAATCATAATAGATGTCCATGGCAAAATACGTATTGGTTTTCTCCAGCGGAAAGATGATTCGGCCCACAATAAGAGGATAGCTTTGCATGCGGCTCCATTTCAGGAAGCCTCTATTACGGTCTCGGCTAAGTGTCGGCGGCCAGATGACCACATCATGGCTTTTGTTTAAATTGGTGAAGGGATTGATCAATCCCAGAGGATTAATGCGGATGGTGCCGGATTGCCAGAAACTTAGATGGTAAAAATACGACAGAAAAGACTTTGGCTGTAATTTGTAAGCCAGAATTCCACTACCAACGATTAATCTGGTTCGTGAAAACAGGGTTTTTAAAAATAGGGAATCCACCTTTATGACATAGAGCGAATCTTTGTCCAGCTGCGGAGCTCGAAAGAACAAAAGTCTGGTTGGTTGACTCTTTTCATCCAGAGTATCGAGTAAAGTTACAATGCTCAGGTCTCTGTTAAATACCCTGGAATCGTGTGTTTTGTCGTACAATTCATCGAGACTGATGGTTTGGACACGGACTTGCTGGGATGGCTTATGGGCTGTCTCACGACATAAGTTGTAAATTTCCTGGCGCAGGTTGTCGGCCTGCCATCCGGAAATAAACAGAAAGAAAATGAATAAAAGTAAAAATAACTGCACAAATTGGGGAATGGTTGATTGAAACAAACTGGCCATCCATAATTTTCGGGAGATGGGAGCGTAATTGTAGATCAAAACAAGCGGTATTTTGAGCAGCAGAACAACCAGATAGATTTTGGCCAGGTAGTAGAGGAAAAATGGCCAGGAATAGGTCCAGAATCCCTCTTCTGCCGAGCTGGCCATTTCCCGAAATTGGTCAAAAAAGGGTGGCCGTTGTAATTGAACATAAAAGACGAAAGCCAGCAGAAGGTAAATGCCCAATTCGGCTCTGGAAAGCTCTTCTAACCAGTGCGTTCGTTTAAAAAGTGAGATGAAGAGTAGTAAATAAAAAATCGTGCGCGCAATTGACGGGCCGTAAATGAGGAAAAAATGGGAGAAAATCAGATAGAAAAAACCGAGTAACAGATACCCGGAACTTCCTCTGGATTCATGAACGAAAAATAAGCCAATAGACCAGGCCATTACTAACCAGATGATTTGCAATAGGAGGCGATATGGATAAGATAGCAGAGTTTCTGTTTGTGGAGATGCCGGTAAAATATTGAGCATCGTATTTTGAAGAAAAGCGCCCGTGAAGAAGATGAAAAGCAGCAGGGCGGCATGGGGCCTGATTTTTTGCTGGATAATTGCATTGCTTTTAGTCCAGAAAATAAACAGAGCAATGAGGAAGAGAAAATTTGCGTTTTTTGGACTAAGCGGCCCTCCAACGCTTAACAGGAATAAAAGGGCAAAGATGGTCAAATACCATAGTAATTTTCGGGCCAAGGCTGGCTCATCGCGCCAGAACTGTTTAAACGACTGCCCGTTGAACCATTGTCCAATTTTCATTTTCTTTGAAACCGCCAAAGTAAAGAATTCCGTTAAAAGTGAAATCGCATTTTCTAATTACGTCAATTTAGGCAACAAGATTCAAAAAATCCTAAAAAAATGAACGCAGTGGAAGAAAGCGAGAGATTTACCAGCGTATTTCCGTTTCGAGTCCGGTTACGGGGAGCAATGTGTTACTCCCAGGTGCCGAGTGATTGCCACCTAAAAAAACATTCCCTTTGAAAGTTTGCTAAAACCACGTGGGCGATGTAGGATTCGAACCTACGATGCTCAAGACCAACTGAGTGATTTTTTTTCAATAAAAAGAGTCTACCGAATTGGCAGGCTGAAAGAGTGTGGGCGATGTAGGATTCGAACCTACGACCCTCCCGACTTGTCGGGATGCTCAA
>NZ_JBSMDE010000109.1:0-2733 GCF_056497305.1 Caldithrix sp.
AAAAGTTGTGCAAAAAAATCGGGATTATCCATAAGATGTCTAAATATCCGTCCAAAGTTTACAGAAATGCCAACACTATAGGCAAATATTATCGTTTTGAACAAACCTCTTACTTTTAACTTCTTCCCCGACATTCGACAGGTAAATTCTTTTACGGTCGCCTCCACATTGATTCGATTCTGAAAATTAAAAATGGTAGCGGGACTAAAAGGAATTTCCTCTAATGAATCTAAGCCTAAAGCAATCTTAACTAATATATTGAATTTTATTTGTTTAAAAAGTTGCTCGTATGTCCAGTTATTATGAGCCATCAAAATAAGCGCAGACACAAGAGTATTAACCGGAGCATTGGGACGACTCTTTTTGTCGGAATAGAGAACCGAAAATATTTCTTCGTCAATTTTACTAAAGACCAGTTTGTAAAAATAATATTCTTCGGACTTTTTTACTTCCTTTTTTAACTTCTCAGGTAACATATAATACAGTCCGAATATGTCTGTTTGGAAGTGCTGGGTATTTTTCTTGAACATAGGCTTAACTATCTGGTTTTACTTGATTTTTACAATGTAAAGATAAAAAATTTTGTGTTATTAGACAAATTTATTACCTTTTTAGAGTGGACTCATTAAATTTTAAAGCGGATAATCTTACTTTAAATAAAGCGCTCAGTGTTCATGTTTTTCAGAAAAATCCGGATTCTGTTCAATGGCAACCAAAAGATTACATTTTTCTCTATGAAAAAGTTTCCAGTAAAACTGTCACATTATGGAATCTCATGGGGCAGTTTCCAGATAACGAATTGCCAATTGCGCCTGCTTCCGGAGACACCTTTAATATCATAACAACAAAATCTTTTACCGATCAGGACGTCTATTTATTCGATGCCACACCTTTAACGGCTGTACAAAACAGGTATTTGGTGCCTACGAATTTTACATTAGGACAGAATTATCCCAATCCATTTAATCCCCAAACGACCATTCCTTTTCAAATTTCACGTACCTGTCGTGTGCAGTTGGTGGTTTACAATATTTTAGGCCAGAAAGTGCAAACTCTCATCGATCGCATTCTCGAGCCAGGACATCATACCGTGGTTTTTAACGGTAAAAATTTAGCAAGCGGAATTTACTGGGCGCGACTAAAAGCCGGCAGGCAGGTAAAAATGAAAAAGATGATTCTAATAAAATGATTCTGTTTTAGGTGTGAAGCATAAAGCGTGGGCGTAAAGCCCACGCCTACCAGGGTTTGATTTTCAATGCATGGCTGCCTGGCGACTCTGGAGAGTCGCGCTACAACGTCTGTTTTGAACATTACAATTCATCCATACCCTAATGTCCGATCCTGTAATCCCGTAAATCCACCAGCCTGACATGCGAAAATTTTTGAGTCGCCACTTTTCTGAAACCGTTTTTAGAGATAAACAGTTTTTCTGTTTTTCCTTTTATGAACGGTTCCAGGTGCCGTTGTTTGTTTATAAAAGCGTCCATTTCACGTTCGTTTACCGCAGAGCGTTTCCATTTGATCTCTCCGATAACCGTTCGGCCGTCTCGCGTATATCCCAAAATGTCGATTTCCGTATTTCTGCTCCAGAATCTTCCCAATCTTTCAAATTCAAATCCCAGCTTAAAAAAATCTATTTTCAAGAGTTGCCTGATGATCGGCTCGCAGGTTTGCGCCACATACAGGTCAAATTGAGGCTTAACCACCTCATTAAAAATACGTTGTGTCTGTCCGGTAACCAATTCACTCTGGTAGGGAAAGACAAATCGGAACCAGAAATTCATGAAATAATCATTCAGAAAAAAAAGGCCTTTTTTCGATTTAGCTGGATTTTCTTCGCTTGCAGGAACTTCACGCCGGATGAGCTGCAATTCCATAAGCGAAGAGAGGTATTTGGTTAGATTAGCCCGATCGTATCCGGTTTTTGATGATATTTCGCCAAATTTACGGCTGCCCAGGGCAATGGCTTTTAAGATGGGAAAATAACTGCGCGGATTGCGAAACTCGCCGCGTAGAAGGAATTCAACTTCTTCAAATAACGTTTCGCCGTAACACAATATTTCCTTTTCGATAGCCTCTAACGGGGTGCGGTGCCGTGAAAGGATCGACGAATAAAAAGGAACGCCACCCGTAATTGCGTACCATTCGATGGCACGCGTAAGGGAATCGCCAGAAAAAAAGCGCTGGTTTTCCACAACATCAAACGGTTCCACAAACCACTGACCTGTGCGTCGGCCATAAAGCGGTGATTTCCCGTTCAAAGTTTCTCGTTCCATCATCGAAAGCGCCGAGCCATTTAAAAGCAGAAAGACGTTGGGATTTTTACTCAAATGTTCATCCCAATGCTTCTGCAAAATAGTACTTAATCCGCTATTGGACTCCACCAGATAAGAATATTCATCGATAATAATAGCCGTTCTCTGTGTGATTTTTTGATTTAGATAAAGAAAAAATTCATCCCAATTTGATAACGGCCGCATACGCAACAGGTTGTCCTTAAAATATTCGGCCAGAATTTGCGAAAATCCGGATAACTGATCCGCTTGTGATGTAACGGTTCCCATCAAATAAAGGCCATTTACCTGATTGGCAAATTCTTTAAGCAGAAAAGTTTTGCCCACGCGTCGACGTCCCCGAAAAATTAACAACTCTGCTTGACCTGAATGAAATTTACGTAACAAAAACTCTAATTCACGCTTACGATTAAAAAACGTATTTTTCATTTTATAGGTA
>NZ_JBSMDE010000110.1:0-29890 GCF_056497305.1 Caldithrix sp.
GAAGCATTTTCCTGAAGGTTGTTCCAATTAGCGCAACCTCTTTGTGTACAAGTTAAAATCGCTCTTGAGAAAGACTTTGCAAAAAATGCTTCGCCCTTACAACGTCTCGAGCTGAAGCTCGAGTTACGTTGCTCTTGCGAATTATCAGCAAGTGTAAGGGATTCTTCTTCCCGATGGATCGGGAAAAAGAATGACATTCAGCACAATTTAACTATTTAACCATTCAACTAATTAACTATTACACTCTTAACTCTTACACACATACACTTTTCCGCGCCAGGGGAGGTCTCGAGCTGAAACTCGAGTTACGTTGCGCCTGCGAATTGTCTGCAGGTGTAAGGGATTCTTCTCCCGCTAAAGCGGGATCAGAATGACATGCCGGCATTGTTTTCAACCTCCTAGGCGTCACTTGTCCTTTCACAAATTAATTTTTAATTAAAACTAATTCTTTGCCTGTCAGGCTGGTGCTGCCAGACGGGCCTGTCCGGTGCCAGACGGGCCTGTCCGGTGCCAGACGGGTGTCCCTTGCGGTTTTTTTAAGGTTGCGGCCTGGAAACAATTGGGAAAGAGAAATTCCTTTCAAAGGCCAGTTCCCTTTGTTTTATTTAAATTTTTGATGAATATGCTCAAAAATCATATATTTAAAAAGGTCCGGACATTGAGTCGGTTAGGTTCCATCTTTCAAATCCGGGCTTTTGATTGGTTCTTCTATATGAACAAAGATCAATATCATAATTTTTAAAGATTGGAAAACGAGGGACAATGAGCAAACACTACCAGCAAAGAAAAGAAGCTGCCAGCGCGGTTAAAAAATTTTACACCCTCCTGAATCAGGCTCAGGCGCAGCAAAACGATAGTCAACCCGCTCCGGCTGCAGTTGCCGATCAGTCGGTTAAAATTGAACTTTTGCAAAAACGCTTAGAAGAATTGGAAAAGAATTACAATTTTCATCGGGCTGTACTGCACAATTTAAGCAGCGGCCTGATCATTATTAACAACAGCGGCACCATCATCTACGCCAATCGTTCTGCCTTACAAATGTTAGATATGGAATTGTTCTCCCTGCAAAATAAATCCATAAAAATTTTGTTTGCCGATGCTCAGCAGGGCGAGCGTTTCCTGCAGAAATTACTCTCCGAAAAGCAACACCTGCGAAGCGAAGAGACCTTTTTTAAAGGCGGTAACCGAAAAATTTTCCCTATTGGCCTGACCACTTCGCCTTTTCACGATTTAAAAAACCGCAAGGCGTATGGCTACATTGTGCATTTCAGAGACATCAGTACCCAATTAGAACAGCGTCGACAATTGGAGCGCATGGAGCGCCTGGCCATGTTAGGCGAACTATCGGCCGGAATTGCCCATGAAATTCGCAATCCATTGGCCAGCATTAAATCGGCGGCCCAGGTATTGGAGGAGAGTTTTACACCGGACGATTTCAGAACACAGCTGGTTTCACGCATCATTAAAGCCATTGATCGCAGTAACGATTTGCTGTCGCGCTTTTTTGATTTTACCCGACCGCGTAAGCCCGTGCAGGAATTTCATGATGTGGAAATGTTGATCGATGGCATCTACCTGTTGCTGGCCCCGCGCTTTAAGAAAAAAAAGATTAACTTTTTAAAAAACAGCCAGGCAAATGTGCCTCAGGTCTTTGTTGATCCCGGCCAAATTGAACAGGTAATTATGAATCTCTTCCTGAACGCCATTGATGCCATGCCGCAGGGAGGCGACCTGATCGTAAACATCACTCTGGAAAACGGGCAGAATTCGGCAAATGGGACGGACGACCAGCCCATGGTCTGTGTGCAGATCAAAGATAATGGGCAGGGCATTGCCAGAGAAAATTTAGAAAAAATTTTCAACCCCTTTTTTACGACCAAGAGCAGCGGAATTGGCCTGGGATTGTCCATCTCTAACAGGCTCATGCAGGAAAACGGGGGTAAAATCGAAGTAACTTCGGTGCTTAACAAAGGGACAACCTTTTCCCTTTATTTTCCCATACCTGAAAAAGAAAGGTACGAATCATGGTCAAAAGAATATTAATTGTTGATGATGAAGAAACCATCACCTTTAGCCTTTATCAGAGTTTTATTCTGAGCAAGGAACCCTACGAAGTGGTGACAGCCGAAAGTGCGGAAGAGGCGCTGGACAAGTTCAACCAAAAACCATTTCATCTGGTGATTACCGATATCTTTTTACCCGGTATTACCGGCTTTGACCTGTTACGTGAAATCAAAAAAAAGGCGCCGGACACGGAATTTATTGTTATTACGGCCTACGGATCGGATGATAAAAAAGAGGAGGCCCGACGCGAAGGGGCCCGGCTCTACATCGAAAAACCTTTTGATATTCGCGATTTCAAGAAAAAAGTAATGGAAATTTTAAAGTAACATGGCTCTGGTAGGAAATTTAAAAGACATAAAATTGCCGACCCTGGTGCAAATTAATTGCATGGAAAAAAACACGGCAAAATTAACCATCGAACACATGGGACGGTTTGGCTTCATCTATTTTCATGGGGGACAGGTGGTTCATGCAGAGTATGACCCGCTGATCGGTGAGGAAGCTTTTTTCAAACTGCTGGAACTCTATTCCGGTAATTTCAAGGTGGAAAATGACGTCCGGGCGCCGGCTGTAACTATCAAAAAAAACTGGAATAACCTGCTACTGGAAGGCTTACACAAACGTGACACCAACCTGCCGCAAAGCAAATTTAACTTTACGCAATTGTTTGATCGATTGTTTGATGTCAAAGGGGTGGAACAGGCGGTTATTATTGATCAGGAAGGTAAGGTTGTGGCCCAGGCAGATAAGCAGGAGGTGGACACATCGATGTGGTTGTTCCAGTGGTACGAGGCGCAAAAAATTACCGAAGCGATTAATCAACCCGATTTACGTTTCCTGCTCTTTAATTTAGGTAACCGGCAGCAAATGATGGTCAGGATAGATGACACCTTTCTGCTGGTCATCCATTTAACCAGAAAAATTCAGCAGGAGGTGATTCTTTCCATTGTCAGGGAAACGTTAAAAATTTCGTTCTAAAGGAAATTGCACTTAACTTATTAAAAAAAATTACGATAACAAAACTATGTCTGAAAAAGTAATTGATGAAATACAGCAGATAGATTCTGTAGAGGCCGTGGCCATTGTTTCCTACAAAGGCAATATCTGGCAGCAAACCGGAAGCGCTTATGGTCCGGACAAAATTAAGGAAATCGGTTCCCACTTGCTGAAAATGCTGGCCGCCCATAAAACAAAGCAGCAGAAGATGGTGTTTGCCGAAGTGCATTGGATCAATAAGACGTTGTTGGCGCGATTCTCAGAAGGTTTTTTGGTTCTGGCTATTTTTCAGAATCCGGAGGTGGTTTCGCTGTTGCGCATTACGCTCAATGTTACCGTGGCCAATCTTCTAGAAAATCGCTCATTTTTGAAATGGCGAAAAAAAGAAAAGTTTGATCTGGAAACCCATTTACAAAAAGGTGCGTTGGATGAAAAAGAACTCGGTTTGATTTCAAAGCTGGTTTGATCTATATTCTACTAATTGGATTAATGAGCGATGAAAAATGGTTAATGAAAATATGGTATTCAAACTGGCGCCCAGAGGAGGTCAGACAGAGATTAGTCTTTCTTCCCTCGAATGGGGAGTCATCACTCAGATCGATGGTAAAAAAACTGTGCAGGAAATTGCCAGAAATCTGGCTTTAACATTGGATGAAACGTACAACATCGTAAGCTCTTTGAGAAAAAAGGGATTGATTTTTTTCGACCACGAAAAGGAGACTTACGTAGAATATGTCAGCGAACGAATGTTGAAAAAAATCGATGAGATATTAACTCATTACATTGGGCCGGTGGCGCAATATTTAATGCAAGATATTTTTAGCGAGCTGAAGCTGGAAAAAGACAAGCTACCCAGGGAACGCTTGCCCGAAATCATTGAGCTGCTTAGCGATGAAATCAGCGATGAGAAAAAAAAGATCAATTTTCAACGAGAGATGCTCTCTTTGCTGAAGGAAATGTAAACCATGAAAAAATTTATAAGCATTCGCTGGAAAATAAGTGGATTGTTCTTTTTCAGTAACATTATTCTGGGCGCAGTGATTGCTTTGTGGTTAAGTAGTGTGGTTCGCGAAACGTTTCGTAAAGAACTGCTGGAGCGGGGACGAACTATCGGCAATAATCTGGCTACCAACAGCGGCGATTTAATTCTGAACAACGATCAGGTCGGCTTACGCTACCTGATTACCAGAAACATGAACTTCGAAAGTTTGGATTACATCTTAATACTGGATAGTGAAGGCCGGATTGTTGGAGATAACTTTAATGGGCAGGTGCCAAAAAGTTTAGAAAAAAAACCAGAAGAAAAGATAAACACAGGGGAATTTACGCGATTGCTGGAAGTTCCGGAGCTGCATGCTTCGGTGTATGATTTGTGGGTTCCGGTGGAAGAGGGACTGATTGGTTACATCCGCATTGGCCTGGATACCTCGTATGTGCAAAAGGTGTTGAACAAGACGATTCAGATTATTATCCTTTCTGTTTTGGTGGTAACCCTGTTTGGCGGCCTGTTTGTCTTCTGGCTGGGGGGACGATTAGTGCGCCCCATCATTTACTTAACGCGACGGGCTGACGAAATTAGTCAGGGCAAATTGGAAAAACGCATTGAAATTCAAACCAACGATGAAATACAACAATTGGCTGAAGCGCTGGAACGCTTAAGAGAGTCGGTAAACATCGCCCTAAAGCGCCTGGAGCAACAGCAATCATTTAAAATGTAAATACAAATTAACAGAAGGATAGAGCTATGGTTCAAACACGTAAATTAAAAGACGGTAGCCGTCAGGTCATTTTGAACAGCAAGCAGTACGAGGCCATCACCAGGGTGCTTTCCGAGCTTGCCACTAAAACCAAAGCCTCTGCCATTTTATTTGCCGATATGAGCGGTCAGCTGATCAGTCAACGTGGCAATACGGATGACATGAACACCACGGTACTTTCGGCCCTGGCTGCCAGCGATTTTGCCGCCACTTCAGAAATGGCCAAATTGGTGGGAGAAGAAGCCAAATTTAAGTTGTTGTTTCATGAAGGCGAAAAACGCAATGTTTATCTATCCAATGTGGGCGAGGATTTTTTTCTGGTCGTTGTGTTTGACGTGAGCGTGACTCTGGGCCTGATTCGCATTTACACCAAAAAGGCCATTGAAGATTTGATGGCTGCCCTCAAAGAAGGTCAGGAAGAAAAGGCCGATCAGGATAAAATGATCGATTCGGATTTTAGCTCTCTGTTAGGCGATGCTCTGGACGACGCCTTTAAATAAAATTTGCTCTAAAAATAAGTTGGATGAAAGTTGATTTTAATGAAAGAGGAACAGGATGTTTATTAACTGGGCATTACAAGAAATCAATCTGAAAATTGTCTATTACGGTCCAGGGATGAGTGGGAAAACAACCAATCTGGAATACATCCACTCAAAATTAGATCCCTCCTTAAAAGGCGAACTGGTCTCTTTAAAAACCAAAGAAGACAGAACCATCTTCTTTGATTTCATGCAGATTGAAGTAGGCCGGATTAAAGGGAAAAAACCAAAATTTAACCTTTACACCGTTCCCGGACAGGTCTATTACGCTTCCAGCAGAAAAGTCATTTTAAATGGCGTCGATGGCATCGTTTTTGTCGCTGATTCGCAACCGCACCGCATGGAAGCCAATATTGAAACTCTGTTAGACCTGGAAGATAATTTAAAACAGGAAGGACACTCCCTGGAAAAATTCCCCTGGGTGATTCAATACAATAAGCGCGATTTGCCCGGCATAGAACCGGTCGAAGTTTTGGAAAAACGTTTGAACTTTTTCAACGTTCCCCACTTCGAAGCCGTGGCTGTGCGTGGAGACGGCGTTTTTGACACCTTAAAAGCCGTGATCAATTTGGTGGTTCGAAACGTACAGGATCAGCTGTAAAGCTGTTAAATTCAAACATTTTCTTGCTAATTTGAATACCTTCTCCTAATTTTGGGAGAAGGTATTTTTTTTGTAACATGGAGAGGAAGCTATCGCACGGCTTACTGGGAAAAAGAGCGAACAGAGGCGGTTACGTAAAGAGATTTTTGCCTGGACCCTGTACGATTTTGCCAACACCTCGTATAGTGTGATTATTGTGACGGTGGTGTATGCCATCTATTTTAAAAAGTACATCGTAGGGGATTTTCACATTGCCCTGGGAAACTGGACCAGAAATCCTGGTGATTTCCTGTGGGGACTGGGAGGCTCTGTATCCATGGCTATTGTAGCTCTCAGTTCGCCGGTCATGGGGGCCATAGCCGATTACAGCAATCAGAAGAAAAAATTTCTCTTCTTTTACACCTTGACCTGTGTGATGGCCATGTCCTCTTTGAATTTTTTAAAACCCGGGATGATCCTCAAAGCTTTGCTTATTTTCATCATCGGCAACATTGGCTTTGAAGGCGCTCTGGTCTTTTACAACGGCTTTTTACCGCAAATATCGACGCCCAACAATATCGGTAAGATTTCGGGCTATGGGTTTGCCTTTGGTTACGTGGGCTCTCTGGTCAGTTTAATGATTGCTCTTCCTTTTGCCACGCGGGCCTTTGCTGCTAACGATCTCTCCCTGGTGCGTCCCACATTTATACTGGCAGCCCTTTTCTTTTTTGTGTTTTCCTTACCCTTTTTCTTTTTGGTAAAAGAACGCCAGGTCAATGTTCACCATCCGGAACAAAATTATGTTAAAGCCGGGTATCAGCGTACTTTAGCCATCTTAAAACGCTTGAAAGAATTCCCTGAAATTACAAAATTTTTACTGGCCTACTTTATCTACATCGATGGTGTAAATACCGTAATCTACTTTAGTGGCATTTTTGCCAGCAGCACACTGGATTTTTCGGTACGCGAAGTGATTCAGTTTTTTGCCATTGTGCAATCTTCTGCGATTTCCGGTTCTTATGTGTTTGGTTACTTAACCGACAAATTCGGGCCTAAAAAGACAATCATGATTACCCTGGAACTTTGGTTGGTTGTAACCATTGGCGCCTATTTTACGCACAGCGCGGCCATGTTCTACGTGGTGGGATTAATCGCCGGTGTGGCTATGGGCTCTTCTCAGTCTGCTAGCCGAGCCTTGATGGGAAAATTAATTCCCACCGGCATGGAAGCAGAGTTTTACGGCTTTTACGCTTTGATGGGCAAATTTTCGTCGATTTTAGGGCCTTTCACTTTTGGCCTGGTTTCTACCCTCAGTGGCAACCAGCGTCTGGCGATTTTTTCGCTGGTCTTCTTTTTTATCGCCGGTTTGTTCCTGATAAATCGCGTGGATGAAAACGTAACGTACAAAAAATTTGTGCTTTAGTGCCCTGGTCGGGCAGATAGATTCGGAGAGATTTAAATTTGGCAAAAGTCAGGAAAATAATTATATTCGGCATTTTCATTATCCTGATCCTTTGTTCTTTGACATGGGCAACTTCGTTGAAAAAGACGACATACGGCCCCTTTATTTTCTATTATGATCCGCCGGATTCTTTGCTGGTGCAGCACTTAATTCAAAAAATTGAAGGGCCCTGGCGACACATTGAAATCCTGTTTCATGAACCCCTGACGGTCCCGGTTAGCGTGCGCCTTACCAAATCGGATGCTGAATTTTTCCGTTTTTTACATGATCGGGTACCGGAGTGGAGTCAGGCGGTCGCCTTACCTTATCAGCGAATGATCGTCCTAAGACTTTCGGATGCTGAGCAAATTCATCAAAGCCCGCAAATTTTGTTGCATGAGTTAATGCACATCTTGCTCTATGATTATTTGCAGAACGTTTACCTGCCTACCTGGCTAAATGAAGGACTGGCCGAGTACTTTAGTCAGGGGGGACTGAATTTTGAAAAAAAACTAATTCTGGCCCAGGCCATTGTGCAAAAGAAAATAATCGACTTTGGGGCCATCGATTCATTGCTGCAAATGAAAGGGCCACAGGCGCGTTTGTCGTACGTAGAATCGCAAAGCGCGGTGGAATATATTGCCAGAGAATATGGCGAACAGAAGCTGGTGAGCTTAATCAAGGCCATTGGTCGGAAAAAAAACTTTAAGCGCGCTTTTTATCAAACGTTTGGTTTTGATCTATTAGATTTTGAGATTCAATGGAATGAATACATTAAACAAAAATACCGCTGGCTGGTCATGCTCCGTTTTGAAGAACTGATTTTTGCCCTGAGCGGTGTACTCTTTCTGATTGCTGTGTTGGTTGTCTATTTGCGCAATAAAAGGAAGTTGAAGGCTTTGACTGTTGAAGAACAGGATGAGCCGAATGAAGGAGGACTTTAAAAGTGTACGTGCCGAAAAGAATTTTTTTAACCAAAGGGGTTGGTATTCACAAAGAACAGTTGACCAGTTTTGAGATGGCCTTACGTAATGCTGGAGTGGGACCATTTAATCTCGTCTCTGTTTCCAGCATCTATCCGCCTGGTTGCGAATTAATTGATAGGGAAGAAGGTTTAAGAGAGCTCCAGCCCGGACAAATTGTCCATGCTGTAATGAGCCGTAATGCCACCAATGAGCCCGGGCGACGCATTACCGCTTCGGTGGGGCTGGCTATTCCCAAGGATCGCGGCGCGTACGGCTATCTTTCGGAACATCACGGCTTTGGCCAAACCGAGGAGGAGGCCGGGGAATACGCCGAAGACCTGGCCGCCGAGATGCTGGCTACGATTTTGGGCGTGGAGTTTGATCCGGATTTAAGCTGGGATGAAAAGAGAAATCTGTGGCACATTTCCGGCAAGATTGTGCATTCGCAAAATATTACACAATATGCTAAAGGCGATGCCCGAGGGCACTGGACGACCGTTTTTGCGGCTGCCATTCTTTTACCCTAACAAAGAGGTGTACCTATTTGAATACGCGTTTCCTGGAAGGCGAAATTCCTGAGTCATCATACGAACAGGCCAGGGTAGTTATTTTGCCCCTGCCCTTTGAAAAAACGACCAGTTTTGGAACAGGCACGGCCGCCGGTCCGCAGGCCGTTCTGGACGTTTCGCCCTATCTGGAAACGTTTGATGAGGAATTGCAATGCGAACCTTTTGATGCCGGCATTTTTACCTTACCGGCGCTAAATTTTTCCGGACAATTCGAAAAAGATTTTGAATTAATCACACAAAGCGTTCTTAAGCTAATAAAGGACAAAAAATTTGTCATTGCCGTAGGGGGTGAGCACACGGTCAGCTGGCCATTGTACCGTGCATTCCACCAATTCTTTTCCGAGTTGTCCGTCATCCAGTTTGATGCGCATGCCGATTTAAGGGATAGCTATCAGGGTACCCCTTACTCCCATGCCTGTGTCATGCGTAGAATCGCTTCTCTCAATCAACGCGTGGTGCAAATGGGGATTCGCGCCCTGTCTAAAGAAGAAGCACAGTTCATCGAACACAGTGCTATCCAGACCATTTATGCCCATCAGATGTATGGCGCCTGGCCGGAGAAGGTGCTGCAGAATCTAAGCCAGAATGTGTACCTGACTTTTGATGTGGATTTTTTTGATCCGGCAGTCTTGCCCGCGACCGGGACGCCGGAGCCAGGCGGCTTTTTTTGGCCAGAAACCGTTTCATTTCTTAAAACTTTATTTAAAACCAAAAATGTGGTGGGGGTGGATGTGGTGGAGCTGAGTCCGCGACCCTCAACCATTCATTCGGAATTCACGGTAGCCAAACTGATTTACAAAATGATTGCCTACAAGTTTTTCCTGAACCGTTAAACCGTAAGGAAGTACAACCTATGAAGAAAATAAAATTTGCCTTTGGAATTCACAACCATCAACCCATCGGCAACTTCGACTTTGTCTTTGAAGATGCCTATCAAAAAAGTTATTTACCCTTTTTGCAGGTATTAGAAAAACATCCCGGCATTAAGATTTCCATCCACTTTACGGGCATTTTGCTGGATTGGTTGGAGCAGAATCACCCGGAGTTACTGACCATGGTTGCCGAAATGGTGGAGCGCGGACAGCTGGAGGTGATGAGCGGCGCTTATTACGAACCGATTGTTTCGGTCATTCCCGAAGAGGATCGGCTGGGGCAAATTCACAAGCTAACTGCGCGCGTTCAGTCTCTTTTTGATTACCAGGCTAAGGGCATGTGGCTGGCGGAACGCGTCTGGGAACCCAATTTGCCCACGTCGCTGGCCAGGGCCGGAATCCGTTACACCATCCTGGATGATACGCATTTTAAATATGCCGGGCTGGAAGATAAAGATTTGACCGGTTATTTTTTAACAGAAGATCTGGGAAACACGCTCGCCCTGTTCCCCATCAACAAGCACTTGCGCTACACTATTCCTTTTCAGGAACCGGAAAAAACGATGGAAGTCCTGGCCGGTTTTGCCAATGAGCAGGGGAGCAATCTTCTGGTGTTTGCCGATGACGGGGAAAAATTTGGAGTGTGGCCCAACACCTACCGCCATGTGTACGAAAATGGCTGGCTGGAAAAATTCTTTCAGACTCTGGAAGCGAACGCTGAGTGGATAGAGCTTGTCCATTTTTCCGAAGCGCTTGAAGAATTGGCGCCGGTAGGTAAAATTTACCTGCCAACCGCTTCCTATGCCGAAATGATGCACTGGGCCCTTTTCCCGCCAACATTCCGAAAATATGAACAATTCGAACATCTCCTCTCTGATCAGGGCCTGTTAGAGGAGTATGGCATTTTTGTGCGTGGCGGATTCTGGCGTAACTTTATGAGCAAATATCCGGAAATCAACGTCATGCACAAAAAGATGCTGCGTCTGAGTAAATTGGTGCATGAGCACCAATTCTCCGGAAATCAGCAACAAAAAGAGCGCGCTCTGGATCATCTTTGGGCCGCCCAATGTAACTGTCCGTACTGGCACGGTGTGTTTGGCGGATTGTACCTGGCGCATCTGCGCTTTGCCATTTTCAATAACCTGATTGATGCCGAAAAATTACTCGATAAACACCGCGCCCTACCTCAGATTGAACACTGCGATTTTGATGCCGATGGACATGATGAATTGTTAATCGAAACCCCGGTACACGATGCCTATTTTAAAGCGCAGCAGGGAGCCATGCTGTTTGAGTATGATTTTAAGCCCGCCGCCAAAAATCTTTTGGACACCATGACCCGCCGACCCGAGGGCTATCATGATAAATTACAATCCGCAGTGTACGTGGAAGATTTTCAGAATGGAGAAGGGCAGACAGCCAGTATTCATGATCTGGTCCTAACCAAGGAACGGGACCTCTACAAAAAGCTCAAATACGATCGTTACGAACGGCGCTCTTTAATCGATCATGTGCTGCCTCATGACTGTTCTCTGCAACAATTTGAAAATCTGGAATATCAGGAAATCGGGGATTTTTACAATCAACCGTACCGCATGATCAACCAGATTCGAAAAAAAGATGAGATTGAAATCCATTTTAAAAGAGACGGACGCATCGAGGGGCAGCCCGTTTCCCTGCAAAAAGTGATTACCCTGCACAATGAAAAAGGACAAATGGACGTGGCCTACCGGCTGACCAACTATTCAGAAAAACCATTGGCCTTTTTACTGGCTATTGAATTTAATTATGGTTTGCAGGCCGGGCAGGCCGATGACCGCTATTATTATGACCAGAAGGGACGCCTGGAACCTTCTTTTTTAAATTCTTCCGGAGTTTTGACTGAGGCCAATATGATTGGCCTGCGGGACGATTATTTGAAGATTGACATTCAATTGATAAGCGAACAGGCTGATGCCATCTGGCGCACGCCTGTGGAAACCATCTCTCTATCTGAAGGCGGGTTTGAACGTGTTTACCAGAGCTCCGCAGTATTGATGGTTTTTAAAGTGCGCCTGGAGCGCAACTTTGAATGCCTGATTCAACAACAGGTACGCTTAATTTAACCTGTGCCAGATATTAAAAATTCATCATTGGAAAGAGTTATGAGCAAACGAACACGCTTTTTATTTATTGTATTGATCATTGTTTTACTCATTTTTATCCGCAATAATTACAAGCTTGTCTTGTTCAATTATTTACCTGAGGTAGAGCAAAGCACGTTTAAACTGGAACGCACTCTGCAACTCATCGATCGCTACTATGTGGATTCCGTAGACTGGCAGAACACAACGGACCAGGCCATTACAGGCGCCTTACGAACGCTGGATCCTCATTCCATCTATTTGAATCCGGAGCAGGTAAAACGCACCCTGGAAGATTTTGAGGGGCACTATTACGGAATCGGTATTCAGTTCGATATTGTGGACAACTATCCCACGGTAATTACGGTTTTCCAGGGTTCGCCAGCAGCCCGCGCTGGATTGCAACCGGGCGATCAGATTATTGAAATCGAAGGCAAATCTGCTTTTAAGTTGGGGCTGGAAGAGGTGCCCAAAAAGTTAAAGGGCCCAAAAGGCACGCGAGTCAAAGTCAAAATCAGACGTCCAACCCTGGAACAGCCATTTGAAGTGTCCCTTGTACGGGATGAAATTCCCATCACCACCATCAATACCTATTTTAAAATCGATTCTATAACCGGATATGTCTGGCTCAATCGTTTTGCCTTTACCACAGCGGACGAATTGGAAAACGCTTTACTGGAGCTTGAAGCGCAGGGCATTCGGCAATTACTTCTGGACCTGCGGGATAACGGCGGTGGGCTGCTGCGCCAGGCAGTGGCTGTAGTTGGCAAATTTATTGAGGGCAATAAATTAGTGGTCTACACCAAAGGGCGTTTAAAAACCTTTGATGAAAAGTACTACACCGAAGAGTACCGCGAGGGCAAGGTGCGGGATTATCCGCTGATTATTTTAATCAATCACAACACGGCCAGTGCTTCGGAGATTGTAGCCGGCGCTTTGCAGGATTACGACCGGGCGCTCATTGTCGGGACGCGCAGTTTTGGTAAAGGGTTGGTGCAAAACGAATTTGAGTTGCCGGATAAGTCGAGAATTCGCTTAACCGTTTCCAAGTATTACACGCCGAGCGGACGGTTGATCCAGCGGCCTTACAAGAATAAATCCACGGCCAGGTACTTCAGCGAAGTGTGGTCCGATTCGCTGGAAAAGGAAGTCCCCGACAGTGTTAAACAAGATCAGGTCTTTTACACCAGTAAAGGCAGAAAGGTTTACGGCGGAGGGGGCATCTGGCCGGATGTGGAGATCCCTTTTTCAGATAGTTTGCAGGCTGCCGACTGGATGGTGAAATTGTTCAATAAACGCA
This sequence comes from Caldithrix sp., assembly GCF_056497305.1. Lineage (NCBI taxonomy): Bacteria > Pseudomonadati > Calditrichota > Calditrichia > Calditrichales > Calditrichaceae > Caldithrix > Caldithrix sp. Next base: position 13,207 of record NZ_JBSMDE010000110.1, read on the forward strand.
TCTATTTTAAAACCGTCCAGCGCTGGATGGGCAGGCTGAAAATCTGGAGCACGGATTTTGAACAGTTTAAGCAACGGTTTGTTGTCCAGCGGAACATGTTGTTCACCTTGAAAAAGCTGGCCCAAAAAAATGGCGTCGAAATTCCGGCTGATGAATTTAAAATGGAGCAAAAATACCTTCAGCAGCGTTTAAAAGCCGAAGTGGCCAGATTCTTTTGGGGACTGCCTGCTTTCTACCAGATGCTACTGGCCAGCGATCAACAATTTCTGAAAGCCGGGCACTATTTTGATCGGGCTAAAGAGCTGATAAAGGATCAAAAACAGTGAAATTAGAATTGACTTCAATCTTTAAAAATAGTAAACTTAAGTTTAAATTTAGTAGAGAAACAACAGACAATTTTTGAAGTAAAACAACTAAGAAAGGGAGTTGACGATATGGTCGAACTATTTTTAGCCGGTGGTCCTTTCATGTGGCCGATCCTTGGACTTCTTGTCATTGGTCTTGGTTATTCATTAGAAAGATTCTGGACATTAACGCGTGCTTCCGTTAATACACGCAAATTTCTGGCTCGTTTGCACAATGCCCTGCAAGAAGGTGGTATTGAAGCGGCTGCTGCCGAATGCGAGAAAACCCCAGGTCCGGTTGCCTCTATTTTACATGCCGGTTTATCCCGCGCAAATAAAGGACTGGAACATGTGGAAAAAGCCATTACCAATGCCGGTTCCATTGAAATGGCCTTCCTGGAAAGAGGTATGATTGTGTTGGCTACCGTCATCGTGTTGGCACCAATGCTCGGTTTTACCGGTACGGTGTCTGGTATGATCGGGGCCTTCGATTCAATTAAGAAGGCCAACGATATCTCTCCGGCCATTGTAGCAGGCGGTATTTCCGAAGCTTTGTTAACCACGCTGTTTGGTCTGGTCGTGGCTATTATTATTCAGCTTTTTTACAACTACTTTTCTTCTCGCATTGACAAATTAATTATCGATATGGAAGAAAGCTCGGTTGAATTGATGGATGCCCTTGTTGAAATGGAAGAAAAGAAAAACAAATAACCCATAAGAGGTAGAATATCATGATTTTGGGTAAAAGACGGAAAGATAAAGAAGTTGAGATACCCTCTGCCTCTTTAGCTGATATCGTGTTTCTGTTGTTAATTTTCTTCCTGGTTACCACGTCCATAGACACTGAAAAAGGCCTGGACCTTGTACTGCCTCCCCCGGGGCATACGGAAATTAAAATTCCTAAAAAGAATCTGGCCAATATGCTGGTCAATGCCCAGGGACAGGTATTGTTGGACGGAAAGGAAATTAATATAAGAGATATTTCCAGGATTATTAAAGAGAAAATTGCTGAGAACGACAAACTGGTAATCTCCCTTAAAACCGATGAGGAGACAGACTACCAGACATATGTCAAAGTTCTGGATCAATTAAAGAAGGCAGGGGCAAAGAAAATTTCACTGGCTGAGCCAGAGCAATAAGTAATGGAGGTCGATAGATGAAATTTGCCAAGAAATCAAAAATTAAGATTGGGATTCCGACGGCCTCAATGCCCGATATTATATTTATGTTGCTCATCTTTTTCATGGTAGCTACGGTCATTCGCCAGTATTCTGGATTAAAAGTCGATCTGCCGGAAGCGACTAAAATTCAAAAAGTGCCCGGCTCTAAACGACACATTGTAACCATCTGGGCTGATCGTAACCATCAGGTTGTGGTTGATGATATCAACATCAAAAAGTTAACGAATCTGAGAAGCATCATGTATCAGAAACTGGTTAACGATCCTCAGTTGCAGGTAGCTTTAAAAATCGACAAAAGGAATAAGATGGGCTTTGTAAATGATATCCATCAGGAACTGCGTAAAGCAAATACACTCAAAGTGCATTACTTTGCCGTTCCGGGAGGTGAGTTCTAATGAAAGCGCTGAAAAAAAGTCCGGAAGCCGATTTGAGGTTAAAATATTACAAAGTGTTGGAAGCCTCTACGGCCATTGCCCTTTTAATATTGATCGGTGTGTTTTATTCGTTTAAAACGTTTGAGAGCGGAGTGCAATTGCCTGAGCGTCCAAATATTGTTATTGAAACGATTGAAATTCCGCAAACGCAACAAATTCAAAAACCGCCTCCCCCGGCCAAACCATCCATTCCGGTTGAAGCCGATGATGATGAGATGCTGGATGATGTAACCATCGAAGATACGGAGGTTACACTGGAACCTGCGGAAAATTTACCTCCTCCTCCACCACCGGAAGATGAGGAAATTTATGAATTCTTTGCAGTGTCTGAAAAGCCTGAGATTATTCATAAAGAGAAACCGATCTATCCTGAACTGGCCAGAAAAGCCGGCATTGAGGGGATTGTAGTCGTAACGGTTACCATTGGTAAAGATGGAAGGGTGGAAGACGCTAAAATATTCAAATCCATCCCCATGTTAGATGAAGCTGCCCTGGCTGCTGCACGCAAGTGTATTTTTAAACCAGCCAAGCAGCGTGACAAATTTGTTCGTGTTAAAATGAATATCCCCTTTCATTTTAAACTCAAATAAATGAACATTCAAAGAGGCAGCCTTGCGCTGCCTTTTTTCTTGATTTGGACTCAATAGCTTTATGGAAAAACGTACTTTTCTCTTTATTCTGAATCCTATCTCCGGCATAAGGAAAAACAAAAAAACCGTCGAAGATTTTATCCATCGGGAATTGAGCGATCACACCACCATTGATTACCAGGTGCAATACACGGAATTCCCCGGTCACGCCCGCCAGATTGCCCAGGAAGCCGCCCGACAAAATGTTAACGTGGTTGTTGCTGTGGGGGGGGATGGAACCATGAATGAAGTGGCCAGCGGACTGGTAAACAGCGAGACGGCATTGGGCCTGATCCCGCGTGGTTCCGGCAACGGCTTTGCCCGTTCTTTAAAAATTCCTCTGAGAATATTACCGGCTATTCACACCTTGCTCTATGGCAAAACGATCGCAGTAGATGTGGGAAAGATTAATGAATCCTTTTTCTTTGGGGTGGCCGGGGTGGGCTTCGATGCTTATATTGGCGCCCAATTTCAGGAATTTGGTTTTAGAGGGCCATTGCCCTATTTTTACATCGGGGTTCGTGAATATTTTCGTTACAAATACGAAGGTTTCACTCTTAATTTTGATTCTCAATCTCTGTCGGTCCATCCTTTGCTGGTGACCATTGCCAATACGCCCCAGTATGGAATGCATGCCCTCATTGCGCCTCAGGCCAAACCGGATGATGGCATTCTGGAATTGTGTATTCTGGATAAATTAAACGTACTAAAGGCCGCCTGGCAACTCCATCGCCTCTTCGATGGCAGCATCGAGAAGGTGAAAGCCTACCAGCACCATAGCGTCCGCCAATTACAGATTATCCGCGAAGCCGAGAAGGGAATATTTCATACCGATGGGGAACCGAGAATGGGACCCAAAGTTTTGAACGTTAAAATCTTACCCAAACATTTAAAAGTGATTGTACCCGCTGAGGATTAAGACATGCAGGAATTTGTCACCACGCTAAAAGTCAGATCGTATGAGTGCGATGTGTATGGGCATGTCAATAATTCTGTTTATCTGCAATATTGTGAGGCCGCGCGTGTTGAGTTTCTGGAAACGCTGGGTTACGATCTGCAAAAGCTCAAGAAAGAAAATTTTTTATTGCCCATTGTGCGCATTGAAATCGATTACAAACGCCCTTTGTTTATGAATGACGTAATCGAAGTCAGCGTGAAATGGATTAAACGAAGAACGAGCTCGGCTGTTTTTGAACAACAAATCCGTAAATACGGACAACTGGCTGCCAGGGCTTTGGTCACCTGGGTGTGTACCGATTTAAAGGGCCGGCCCAAACCCATTCCACAAATACTCATTGATCCTGTGCGCCGGAAGTATGGCGATGTACCGGAAGTGAACCAGTAATCAGTTCCAATAGATTGGTGACAGAACATCTTTTTAATCCGAACGAACGGACTGGCTAATAGCCCTGTTTTACACACCTCATTTACCTTTTTTGCCGTTGCCATTTCCAATTTGCACTTTGCATGCCAGGAAGCCGGAACTTTGAAGCAAACGGAACATAGGAATATTTTGAAGTTTATTTCTGGTTTGTTAAATTAAGGCAAAGCAGAAAGATGAGTATGAACAAAGCGCAACTTTTATTTAAAATAGCCGAAGAAAAAAACCGGCAGGAAGAGCAAAATCTTTCCCCATTTGCCACGCCTAATTCTGCTGCACGAAGGGAACGTGAAGAGAAAAACGTTCATTTTAGGCCCCCATTTGCCCTGGATCGGGATCGAATTTTTTACAGTGGCGCTTTTCGTCGTTACACGGGTAAAACGCAGGTCATTTATTTTGTTTCGCTTTTAGATGAGCAATTAACCAGTCGCAGTTTACATACCTTAAGCGTAGCCCAAATTGCGCGCACCATTGGCCGTTTTCTTTCCTTAAATACCGATCTGATTGAAGCGATTGCTCTGGGACATGATCTGGGCCACCCTCCTTTTGGACACGATGGCGAAGTCTTTTTAAGTGAAATCAGTCAGCATTACGGTCTGGGACATTTCCATCACAATATTCAAAGTTTGCGTGTGGTAGATCGCATCGCAAAGAAGGGGTGTGGTCTGAATTTAACCTTCCAGACGCGGGATGGTATTTTGTCGCACAATGGAGAAGTTCATAACCAGCGTTTAGAGCCCCAATCCACAAAGAGTGAAAAGGATTTGCAGAACTACATTGAACGCATGCAGAATGGCGAGTGGGTCGATATGATGCCGGCTACTCTGGAAGGTTGTGTGGTGCGCATCACGGACACCATTGCCTACATTGGCCAGGACATTGACGATGCCATTCGCATAGGTTTAATTCGTCGTGAAGACCTGCCCCCGGCCGCTACGGATGTGCTGGGTACCTCCAATGGGCAGATTATCGACACACTGGTCAACGATGTGGTGTGCAATAGCTATCAAAAAAACTACGTTTGCTTTAGTGATACCATTTCTGAAGCGCTTTTGGAACTCAAGCAGTTTAACTATCAGTACATCTACAAAAGTCCCAAGCTAAAGATAAATCACCGACGCATTCAGCGGGGATTTGAACTGTTGTTTGAACATTTTTTGGATCGCTTGAAAAAAGGCGACCGCAATAGCGAAATATTTCAACATTTTCTATCTTCCAAATGTGAAGCATATCTGCAACAGACGCCGGACGAAATAAAAGTTAGAGATTTTTTGGCCGGCATGACGGATCGGTATTTTAGTAAGGTTTTGCAAAAACTGGTCGTACCTCAGATGGGCGATTTTAAAATATTTAATGAATAAACGGTAAATGCTAATAACAGGAGAGGGCCATGACGTTATCTGAATTGCAACGTGTTTTCAACCATTTAGACGGTTTGCGTAGTGAAGCCATTAATTTGAACAAGGCCATGGTGCCCATCAAGGCGCTGGGGCCAACCAACGGCGGTCAGGGAGAAATGGAAAAGGCCGAATTTTTAAAAGACTACTTAAAAACCATAGGGGTAAAAGATATCAAGGAATGTCCGGCCTCCGATGCCCGCGTGCCCGGTGGATTGCGCCCCAACCTGATTGCCACGATTCCCGGTCAGGTGGCGCGCACTGTCTGGATTTTGGGCCATCTGGATGTGGTGCCGGAAGGCGATCTTTCAAAATGGGAAACCAATCCTTTTGAGGCTGTAGTCAAAGGCAACAAGATTTATGGACGCGGAACGGAAGATAATCATCATGCCATTGTAACAGGTTGCCTGGTGGCCAAAACGTTTAATGATCTGGGCATTAAACCCTATTTTACCCTGGGTCTGGCTTTTGTGGCCGATGAAGAGACCGGCAGCAAGTATGGCCTTCAGCATTTGTTAGAGACTCAGGGCCATCTGTTTAAAGAAGACGATTTGATCATTGTGCCAGATGCCGGAGAAAAGGACAGCAGCATGATTGAAGTGGCCGAGAAGTCCATTTTGTGGGTTAAATTTAAGACCCTCGGTAAGCAAACCCATGCCAGTATGCCGGACAATGGCATCAATGCTTTTAAGGCGGCGTCGCATCTGGTGGTAGCGCTCGATGAGTTGCACACCATTTATTCCGCGCGAAACGACCTGTTCGATCCGCCGGAAAGCACCTTTGAGCCTACGCGCAAAGAGGCCAATGTGCCCAATATTAACACCATTCCTGGTGAAGACATCTTTTATCTGGATTGCCGGATTTTACCTGAATACGACATCGACGAAGTGCTTGCCACCATCCGAAAAATCAGCGATTCAATTGAGCAAAAATTTAATGTAAAAATCGAAATTTCTACCGAGCAATACGAGCGAGCTGCTCCTGTTACGGATGTGAATTCGCCGGTGGTGAAAGCCTTAAAAATGGCTATTAAAGAGGTTTACAATGTGGAAGCCGAGCCTAAGGGCATTGGCGGGGGCACCGTGGCCGCTTTCTTCCGACGCAAAGGGCTGCCCGCAGCCGTGTGGTCCACCATTGAAGACATGGCTCACGAGCCCAATGAGTACGACGTGCTGGACAACATCGTAAACGATGCCAAGGTATTGGCCCACGTTTGCATGCAAAATGAATAAATCGCAGGCGCAAATTAAACTTGTCTCCCACAGGAATTCCGGTTAGACAAAATGATCTGAAAGTGCCCCATCCCCCTTCTGATTTCCATCTTGTTAAGGGAGAGGTAAATCAGGAGGATCAACACAGACTCGATTTGAACAATTGATCGTTAAAACAACGAAGGTTCCGGGAATACCGTTTGATTTAGACAGTAATGAGGGTAATTAAAATGAGAAAGCGTGAGTAAGCATGAAGTGGTTGATTTCTATGGTTTTGTTGGGAGCACTTGCCCAACAACCATCGCAGGCACCGGTGCGCATTTTGCCGCAACCTTTTGCCGATCGTACGTTCCAGTTTACACGCCTGGATACTACCTTTCGCGGTACGCCCTTGCAGGTGGCGGCTCTTGTGCCCAACGCCATTATAGTCATCGGGCGCCAGGAAGCGCCTGAGTTGCTGCTGCAGGCCAGTCAATTGGCTTACATGTTAGGTCAGTGGACCCAGGATGCGGGCAGCTCATTAAAAAAGATTAAACAAAATGTTAGTCTGGCGCCGGTAAAATTTGACGACCAGCTTACCGAAGAAGAGCTTAACTCATTTAATCTGATTGTCCTTGGAAACAAAAACCGATTTTTTAAAAAAGCGGCGTCAAAGGTAACAGGTCAACCATCCTTTTTGCAGGTGCTTAACGATTTTCCGGTTAAAGACAGGCAGACCATGATCGTATCGGACCTTAATGCGGCCCGCTACCTGGCCAACAAGCGTCTCTATTTTAAGGCTGGCGCTTACAAAAGTTTTTTTGCTTTTGTTAAGGCGCGGATTTTTCTGGAACAAAATAATTTGCAGGCCGCGCTTTTTACTCTGAATGATCCGGAAGGCGTTCGAGGATGTGCCAGGCCGGTCATGCTGGCTCTGAGTAAAAAAGAGCAATTGCCTGCCTCCATGCTGCAAATGGCGCAGAAGCGCAACCGGTTGGTCTTTAAAGAATTAAAACAGGCCTTGCTGGGCAAGCAAGCAAAAAAGGCCAAAACCATCTGGCAGCAAGCCATGGAAACCTGTTACGCCTGCCATCAGGGGCAGGATGGCGTAGCCCGTTTCCGAAAATTTACGCCCAACCCCGACGAGCATGGCTATCATCAAACCCTGGCGGCGGTAGCTGATTTACCATGCCAGACCTGTCATCAGGGGAAAACAGAAATTGTTGGTTATTAATGGGCGCATTGTTAGAACACTGGCCTGGAAGAAACTGACCTTTTAACTTGTGGTTTGAAAGCGAAAACCGGAATACCTGACTACCGCAAAAGCTCGAGCTGAAGATCGAGTTACGTTGAGCTTGCGAATTGGCCGCCAGCGTAAAAGATTCCTCATTACGCTAAAACGAAAGTCGGAATGGTAGTTTCGGTTGTAAAGGATTCATCGTCCCTGATAAATCGGGGATGAGGAATGACATGTCGGCTCAAGCCCTCACCCTTCAGGTACAACCGGCCATTTCAAAAATAATTCGTAATTTTTAATTAATTAAGAAATGCTCTTCTGTGCCTTCCTGTTTTAATGTATTCTTTGCAGTTAATGAACGGTTGAGGCTCTGCTGACTTAGAACGGCATCAAAATTTCGACAATTAACTGGCCGCGGCCCTGTTCGTTCAGGGCATAATCAAAGCGCAAAACTTCCACGTAGGGCAAAAGAAAATGGAGACCGGCCCCGTAACCGGTGATCATGTGTTTCAAACTAAAATTTTTGTGTTTATTCCACACCTGTCCGCTTTCCACAAAGGTGCCCACATTCAAACCAAATTTAAGGTCTTTGGTTAAAAATTCGGGCAGTAATTGCGATTTGTAAGAAAAGTAGTGCAAGGGAATGATCGGATAGCGCAGTGCAAAACCGACAATCATGGCAAACTTACCGTTGTAGGTTTCGTTAAAATGCCCGCGAATGCGTTCTTCAAATCCAATAAAGACCTGATCGTACACAGGAGCATTGCCGTAAGACTGAAGAGTGTAAAGTCTTCCAGCTAAAATTAACTTTTTAATCGAATGATATTTTCTGAAATCGAACAGAAATTGAGTGTAGTCGATGCCAGGTAAAAAGAGGCCCATCTTGTAAATGCCCAGTCGCAAAAGCCAGCCTTTGCTTGGGTAGGCGTACAAATCGCGGTAGTCAAAGGTGTTAATCAAACGAATGCCGTAGTTGACATCTACTTTTTTGCCACTTTCCATGTACCTTACATTTTCTGCATCTACGCGAACCTGGTCGCGGGACAGAATTAAAATCGTGCTGAAATCGCGGTTCCAGTATTTACCAAAATGGAGGACGCCAAGGGTATGGTATTCCGGGAAATCATATTTGTAGTTGTCCATGCGAAAGGTTCTGAAATAGGCCCGCGCGTAAAGATGCAATCGCGGCCCAACCCAGGGATTCTCGTAAACAAACTTAATACCCGGTCGATTGCCAAAGTGAATGGATGCCTGTAATTTTTCGTTCCAGCCCCTGAAATTCAAATGGGCAAAGCCAAAGCCATAGGTGATCTTTTTCCAGTCGCGATCGACAATGTAAAAGATGGGATAAGGGAAAAGGTACCAGCGTTCGGTTACAGAAACGATGATGGACACACTATCGCTGTGAATGAAAGGCAGCATCTCCACGCGATTAAACAGCCATAAATTTTCCAGCCGCTGTCTGGAACGGATGAGCAGGGAGTCCTGGAAAACCTGCCCTTCTTTAATTTGCATTTCGCGCAGGATGACTTCAGCGCGCGTCTGTTTATTGCCTACAATAAAAATATCTTTAACGATCTTTCCGTTAAATTTGGAAAAATCAATTTTATCCTGGCTTAGAATCATTAAGGGAAAGGCCAGGAAGAGGGCTATGAATTTACACCAGCGATTGCCCAAAAAGAGAGCGATAAACTTTTGTTGTTGATTCATTAATGTTCGATCCAGATAATATTGGTTAATGCCAAACCGAATTCGGTTTTCGTTTGAGCCCGAATATAATCAGGCGAAGGTGTAGAGGGCAAAGAAATTTTTTCTGTAAATTGAAAGAGCGGTTCTCCGCTTAGTTTTTCTTTCCAGATCACACGCTCTTTTTCCTCTGAACAAAAACCGGCCATGATTTCCACCGATTGAATAAAACCGGTTTCCGCGCTGGCCAAAATTTCAAGCTCAACTGCATCGAGCCGTGCGGTCTTTTGTCCCATGTACACCGGATGGTCACCATGGTATCCGATAATTTCAATAAAGGGACCGTTGCTCAAAAAAAGGCGTCCGTTCCTAAAGCATGCCATCAATTGATCAGGATTTTGCGGTTTTTGAGTACAATAAAGCACAGTGCGCCATTGGCCAAAGATATGCTGCAGATGTTCCCGCAAATTAACAAAAGGAATGGCTATCTCTCTTACGCGATTAAAATGGCCATGGGCGTCATTACCGGCTGCCGGAATGATAGGGTTCCCTTCTAAGAGGAGAGAAGTCCATAGTTTAATGGACTGTTCCACTGAAGAATTGTGTCCGCCATTGATCATTTGCAAGCCATGAAAGGCGTGATTCAGTAAGTCCTTTTTACGCCAGGGGCCGCGATTGATAAAAAACGATTGAGAAAACGGTACTGGTTGAGCCGGATGAGCCGGAAGAGATAGGGCTTCAGGGGCTAACTGGTGTAGGGCCTGAGCAATGGAATGCTCGGATCTGTTCTTGAACCAATGATCGCCTGAATCACCGCTGCCGGGAATGAACCTGGGATGGTTTAGAACCAACAGGTGGACCGTCTGATCATTTGCATTGCGCACGCTCACTTCCTCGCCCGGGACAATCAGCGGGCCGGAAGAATCGCTGTTGCGTTGTTTAACTTCCTGCAAAAAGTTTTGCCATTTGGGAAAGGAAGGATGGTTTTGCAGGTAATCGTCCGGGTGATCGTCTAAATCGTAGGAATGGTCTGTAACGCAAAAAAAATCCAGCTCTGTTGACCTGGCCATGTGTTGCATGGCCTGCAGACTGGCTCCAAATTCGATTTGATCTTCCGTAAAGATGGAATGACTGTGAAAGTCACCGGCGTAGAAGCCCGGTTTTTTAGGCAGAGATTGGGAGGCAAAAAAGCAACGGAAAGGGGCGTGACTGGTCGTACGGTAGTTATCGGCAAAGCAGGATTTTTTGCGTCCCCGAACCTGGTAAGTCATCTTAACCTGGACTTCATGCCAACCGGCGGCAAAGCGGGAGACATCAATATCCAATATCCATTCTTGAAATTTTTTATTTACCTCGCTGTTAAAAGTCTTTTGTAAAATTTCCTGGGCATCAATAAAAATTTTTACGGACAGCAAAGTAACAGGAAAGCGATGGGCATCTTTAATGAGGATTAAAATCGGTAATTTGTTGGGCAGCGTAATGCGATAAGGAAGATCGGCAATGATTTCCGGTTCCTTTTTAGACAATAAATTGAAAAGAAACGGTAACCGGTAGTGCGTTTCAGCGTACAGAACAGGTAAAAAGGTCAAGCTCATCTCCGTTAATCATCATTGTTTGGATTGTTCTTAAATTGTTCCAGCCAGTAATCCAGATCTTCCTTTTCCGGATCGGGTTTTTCATTAGCCTGATCCGGGGAAGATTGGCCCGATCTCGATTTTTTAGAACGATAAAATTCCTCTGATTTAATGGATTGGGCCCCCAGATCCCGGGCCGAGTTGATAATCGAACGATCGGAACTCACAACCACAATATCGGCCGTTTCCGAACTCTGTCTTAAAAAATGGCGAATTACATCGTCGGCTTCCTGAGGCTTGCGCGAAAATCGGATCTCAATGGTTGAGGAAATGACAGGATGATTAAAAATTCCGGCTTTACCATCAAACACAATAATCACACGATGCTTCCTGGGGTTAACTTTTTGCTGAACAATGCGCACAATGTGTTCGATGGCAGCGGAAAAATCCTGCTTATTCAAGAACTTCACTACCTGCGGGATCTTGTGCCCTAAATTGTAGCCATCAATCAAATAGGTTTTCACGTCACTTTCCGTACTCGTTGAACAGGCCTGTTCATTTGCTTTTCAAAAACATCTTTGCCCTGCCTGTTATTCCCCGGTTAGGGACAGAAGGTCGGGCGCTATCATGGAACCCATACAATATTTGGAATTGCAGGCAAAATTGCAAATTTTAGTTTGGCTGTCAGTAAGACAGAGCAAACCATGAATATCTGACAGTTCGGGATCGATTTCCTGTAAATCTGCTCAAAAAATCCCCTTTGGTACAATTTTTGAAAGAAGGTACATCGGTTGTTTGAACTTTTTGATCATTACAACGTAATAGCAAAAAACAAAATAAGGAGAAAAGTCTATGCCCTTTTTCTTTTATGATCCGACTATGATCCTGCTCATTCCGGCTTTTATCCTGGCCGTGTGGGCCCAGATTAAAGTAAAATCGACTTACAATAAATTCAAAAAGGTGGCCGCAGCTAATGGCATGAGCGGAGCAAAAGTGGCTGAGTACATTTTGCAAAGAAATGGCATTTACGATGTGGACATAGAACCGGTTCCCGGCGAACTTACCGATCATTACGATCCGCGGGTTAAAAAAGTGCGGCTCTCTGAGTATAACTACCGCAGTAATTCGTTGTCGGCCATTGCTGTGGCAGCGCATGAAACCGGGCATGCGATTCAGCATGCGGTAGGCTACGCGCCGCTCAAATGGCGCCACGCCATTTTACCGGTAACCAGTTTTGCATCTCATGCTGCATTTCCCCTGTTTTTCATTGGGTTTTTATTCAACGGTGGAATTTTAATGCAATTAGGAATCCTCTTTTTTGCCGCAGTGGTTCTCTTCCATGTGGTAACCCTGCCCGTGGAATTTAATGCCAGCTGGCGGGCCTTAGCTCAATTAAAAAGTACGGGCTTGTTGATGAGCGAAGAAGTTGCTGCAGCCAGAAAGGTATTAACGGCAGCTGCGCTGACCTATGTGGCGGCTGCTGCAATGGCTCTGTTGGAATTGGTTCGTTTGATTATCTTAGCCAATAGTCGTGATTAACTGAAAGGAGGTAGAAATGTACCGGGTCAGAAATTCTTTTGCCATGGTTTTAGGGTTGATTGTGATTGGAATAGTAATTGGTGTCGTCTTAACCACCAGTTTTAACCTGGAGAGTAAGTCGCTGGCCGGAACCACAGAAAAGGTGTACACCGAAGCCAGCGGGAGTAGTTCAGAACCGGCATTGACCGCCGGAAATTTCAATCCCAATGCCATGTTTACCGATATTGTAGAAAAAGTCCGTCCGTCCATTGTTTCTATTTACACCACCAAAACGGTAAAATTAAGAGAAAATCCCTTCTTCTTCTTTTTTAGGGATTTTGGCAATATTCCGGAAGATCAGTTGCCCCAACCTGAAATGAAACAGCAGGGCCTCGGCTCCGGAATTATTATCAGCAAAGATGGTTACATTTTGACCAACAATCATGTGGTGGAAGATGTGGATGATGTCCGCGTAAAAATGATCGATAATTCGGAATATGAAGCCAAGGTTGTCGGAACGGATCCCTCTACCGATATTGCCCTGATTAAAATTGAGGCCGACAATTTACCGGTTGCCGTATTGGGTAATTCCGATCAGTTAAAAATCGGGGAGTGGGTACTGGCCATCGGCAATCCATTAAATTTAACATCCACCGTGACTGCAGGCATTGTGAGCGCTTTACACCGCAGCATCAATGTGCTTCGGGGACGTAACAATGTAACCAGTATCGAAAACTTTATTCAAACCGATGCGGCCATTAATCCCGGTAATAGTGGAGGCGCTCTGGTTAATTTACGTGGAGAGGTGATTGGCGTTAATTCGGCCATTGCTACAACCACCCAATATTACATGGGCTATGGCTTTGCCGTACCCATTAATATTGCCAAGGCTGTGGTTGACGATATCATCAAATACGGAGAAGTACGCCGCGGATATCTGGGCGTTTACATTTCCGAAGTTACCCCGGTTACAGCCAGAGGCGTAAAATTAGATCATCCGCGCGGTGTTTTTGTGACCAGCGTGATTGAAGGCAGCGCAGCCGAGGAAGCGGGCATTAAAGAGGGCGATGTGATTCTTTCTGTAGATGGGCAGGAGGTCAATCGTCCCAATGAATTACAGGCCAAAATTGGCATTAAGAATCCGGGCGATGTGGTAACCTTAAAAGTCTGGCGCGAGGGAAAAGAATTAACCATTAAAGCCAAACTGAAAGGTCGCAATAATGAAGAGAATGTAGAAGAGGTTAAAATTAGCAAAAAAGAGATGAAAAAGCTTCCCAACCTGGGACTGCAGCTAAAAGATTTAAGTGAGCGAGAAAAGGATAAATTTGATGTGAGTGGCGGCGCTCTTGTTACCAATGTAAAACGGTTTAGCGCAGCTTCGCAGGCCAGGATTGTACCAGGCGATGTGATTATTGAACTAAATGGTGAGAAGGTCAAGTCGGTTGGAGATTTTTGGGATAAAATAGAAAAATACAAACCGGGTGACATTGTAAAGCTCAAATTACGTACCATACAGAATCGTGAAAAATTCGACCGCCTGGTATTTATGGAAATCCCCAGGAAGAAATAATTGCTTACCTATGAGCTGGCCGGTTATCCGGTCAGCTCATTGTTTTTCCAATCCTTCTGACAGATTGAATTATTTTTAAACTTTCCCTGATGATATTTCTGTCTGCCTGTCAGATTGACAGCTCAAGCTGTACACTCAAAACGGAAGAAAAATTACGTAATTAAATGTAAATTAGTAAGTTATCTGTGTTAAGGCTGTTTTGGCATACCATTTGCAATGATGATGGTAAATCAGAATATGAAAATAATCCCAGAAAGGAGGAATGAAAATGGGCAAAATAATAGGAATTGATTTAGGAACAACGAATTCGGTGGTCGCTGTTATGGAAGGCGGCGAACCTGTTGTGATCCCGAACTCTGAAGGTGCTCGCACAACGCCATCGGTAGTTGCTTTTACTAAAAAAGGTGAACGTCTCGTGGGCGCACCGGCCAAGCGTCAGGCCGTTACCAATCCCGAAAATACGGTTTTTTCAATAAAGCGTTTTATGGGGCGCTTTTACGATGAGGTTCAGAATGAAATTAAAGAAGTGCCCTACAAAGTGGAACGTGGCAACAATAACGTGGTGGTTGTTAATGTAAGCGACAAAAAATACACTCCACCGGAAATTTCGGCCATGATTCTGCAAAAGATGAAACAAACAGCGGAAGAGTACCTGGGCGAAAAAGTAACAGAGGCGGTTATTACGGTGCCGGCTTACTTTAATGACGCCCAGCGTCAGGCTACCAAAGATGCCGGTCGTATTGCCGGATTGGATGTGAAACGCATTATCAATGAACCTACGGCAGCTGCTCTGGCTTATGGTCTGGACAAAAAGAAGGACGAAAAGATTGCGGTCTTCGACCTGGGCGGTGGTACTTTCGATATTTCCATCCTGGAAATCGGTGACGGCGTATTTGAAGTAAAATCGACCAATGGCGATACGCATTTAGGCGGTGATGATTTTGACCAGCGCGTGATTGAATGGTTGGCTGATGAGTTCCAGAAACAGGAAGGCGTTGACCTGCGCAAAGATCCTATGGCTTTGCAGCGCTTGAAAGAAGCGGCTGAAAAAGCCAAGATTGAACTCTCTTCTACCATGCAGACGGAGATTAATCTGCCGTTTATCACGGCTACGGAATCTGGGCCCAAACATTTGACCATGACTCTGACGCGGGCCAAGTTTGAACAATTGATTGATGATCTGTTGCAAAAGACCATTCCGCCCTGCGAGCAGGCTTTGAAAGACGCCGGTTTAACGGCCAGAGATATCGACGAAGTGATCCTGGTGGGTGGTTCAACGCGAATTCCCAAAGTACAGGAACTGGTTCGTAACTTCTTCGGAAAAGAACCCCACAAAGGCGTGAACCCAGATGAAGTGGTGGCCATCGGTGCGGCCATTCAAGGCGCCGTTTTAACCGGTGAAGTTAAAGATGTGCTGCTCCTGGATGTGATTCCGCTGTCTTTAGGTATTGAGACGCTCGGCGGGGTGATGACCAAATTGATCGAGGCCAATACCACCATTCCGACTAAAAAATCCGAGATATTCTCTACGGCCGCGGACAATCAGACCAGTGTGGAAATTCATGTATTGCAGGGCGAACGTCCAATGGCAGCCGATAACCGAACTTTGGGGCGCTTTATCCTGGACGGCATACCTCCGGCGCCACGGGGCGTACCGCAAATTGAGGTCTCCTTTGATGTGGATGCCAATGGTATTCTCCATGTAACGGCTAAAGATAAAGCCACCGGCAAAGAACAGAGTATCCGCATTGAAGCTTCCAGCGGCTTGACGGAAGAAGAAATCGAACGCATGAAACGAGAAGCGCAACAACACGCTGCCGAGGACAAGAAACGCAAAGAAGAAATTGAGACCAAGAACAAGGCCGATACGGTGATCTACCAGACCGAAAAACAACTGAATGAGTTGAAAGATAAGATGACGCCTGAAGATCGCTCCAAGCTGGAAACGGCTCTGGGACGTCTGAAAGAAGCGCACAAGACGGGTAATGTGGAAGAGATGAAATCGGCGATGGATCAGGTCAACACAACCTGGAATGACATTGCTCAACGCCTGTATTCAACAGCCGGGGCTGGAGCAACGGCAGGTCAACAGGCTGGACCGGAAGCTCAGGCCGGAACTTCAAGCGGCAGTGGACCAAACCAGCAACAAGCAGGCGGTGATGATAAAAAGGTAGAAGATGCCGACTACGAAGTCATTGACGACGACAAGAATTAAGAAGCAATAAACCCTTAGTGTAAAAGCCATTCTACCCTGTGTAGAATGGCTTTTTTTGGGTTTTAGGATACTTCCTTTAAAAGATCTAATCCCGCCACAGCGGGATGCGAAAATTTTTTTGCTGCTTTACGGAATATTTAAATGGTTTAAGATTTGGTTTAATCTTTTACCGGAGAATATCTGCTGAGTAATAGCCCTCATCCCCCGGCCCCCTCTCCCGCAAAGCGGGCGAGGGGGAGAATGGTGCGGGTTGAAAAAAAATCTTATCTCAAAATATCCTTAGGGTCTTTGTAGCTTCTTGGAGTTTTCTGTGGTTGATTAATGGTTG